>JADGHK010000386.1 GCA_019686145.1 Bryobacteraceae bacterium
TGGGCCACACTGCGCGATGGGTCATACCGAAGTGCAGCCGCTACATCGGCGTTGACCGTGACATGAATGTCGTGCGGGCGCTCTCTGAAAGCTTCCGGGCCAGTCGCCACGCCTCTTTCGTTCACGCGAGTGCAGACAAAACCGGCCTGGAGACGGGCGTGGCGACCGTGGTTTGGGGCGAGGCGATGCTCAGCATACAGAGCGCTCCGCAAAAGGAACGGATCATCCGCGAGGCGGCAAGGCTGCTCGCCCCGGGAGGCAGATACGGGATCCACGAGCTCTGCTTAACGCCGGATACGATCGACACGCAGACGCGACAGCGGATCGAGCGCGAGCTGTCTCTTGAAATCCACGTGGGTGTCCAGCCTGCTACCGAATCGGAGTGGCGAGCGCTGCTGGAGCGTAACGGATTCCGCGTTACCCGAGCGTTCCGCTCTCCGATGTGTCTGCTGGAACCCGCGCGCCTGATCCGGGATGAAGGACTCCGGGGTGTGCTGCGTATCCTCTATAACGCCTTGCGCGATCCGCAGGCGCGGCGGCGCGCCCTGGCGATGCGGCGCCTGTTCCGGAGATTCCGGCAGCATTTGTCCGCCATAAGCCTGATCGCGGTCCGGGAATCAGACAAATCAGAAGGAGATTGAAATGGCTGCCGACTATATCGTAATTCCCAGCGTCTTCGACGAAATCAGCGTTCCGGAGAAAGGCATCCTGAGCCGTACGGTCCACAGTGACGGAAACATAAAGATCATCCTGTTCGCTTTTGCGCCCGGCCAGGAGCTGGCGGCTCACACAGCGCCGATGCCGGCGACCATTCAGATCTTACAAGGCGACGCTGACGTGACATTGGGCGCCGAATCGCGCTCGGTCAGCGCGGGCTGTCTCATCCATATGCAGCCGAACCTCACCCATGGAATCGTCGCGCGAACGCCGCTCCTGATGCTGCTTACGCTTGTGAAGGCCGCCAAATGGGATAGCGCCGTTCAGGCCGCATAGCGATTGGGAAACCGGGATGGAACGCGGACTGCCGGATCCCGTGACGCCTTTTCCGATTCTGAAGGAACCGACTCGCCGGGTGTGCCGCCCGGTCCGACAGAGAAAGCCGTATCAAAAAAGGCTCCTGGCGGACCGGGCGCAGGCGGTGCGCCGGGCGGTGCAGGTCTCCTTTCTGGCTCTGAACATCTGGATCGGGATTCAGTTTTATCTGTTTGTCCGGCAGTACGAGGTTTTTGATTCCCGGCCGCAGTGGCCACGGCCGGCAGGGGTGGAGGGATGGCTGCCGATCGCCGGCCTCATGAATCTGAAGGCTGCGCTCGCAACCGGAGAGATTCCGTTGATCCATCCCGCGGCGATGTTCCTCATCGTGGCCTTTCTGCTGATGTCTCTGCTTCTGCGGAAGGCGTTCTGCGGATGGCTCTGTCCGGTCGGCACGATTTCCGAGTTGTTGTGGAAGACGGGCCGCGATACATTCGGACGCAACATCGTCCTGTCGCGATGGCTTGATATCCCGCTTCGCTCGCTCAAATACCTGCTTCTTGGGCTGTTCCTGTGGGCCATCATCACGATGCCTGCACCGGCGATCCAAGCGTTTATGCGCTCGCCATATGGATTGATCGTCGACGTGCAGATGCTGAACTTCTTTCGCTACTTAAGCGCTACGGCCGCGGTTGTCATCGGTGTACTTGCGCTGCTATCCGTGTTCATCCGCAACTTCTGGTGCCGCTACCTGTGTCCGTATGGGGCGCTTATGGGTTTGGCCGCACTCTTCAGTCCCCTGTGGATCCGCCGGAATAAGGACAAGTGCATCGACTGCGGCAAGTGCGCCAAAGCCTGCCCATCGCATTTGCCTGTCGACACAAACGTGTCCATGCATTCCGCGGAATGCCTCGGGTGCCTAGAGTGCGTGACCGTCTGCCCGGCAGAAGGCGCACTCGACCTCTCTCTGCTAGGCCGCCGTCCCGCCGGCCGGGTCCGAACAGAGCCGCTGTGGCTCGCTGGGGCTGTGATCCGGATATTCCTCGGCGCCGTCGGCTACGCAAAACTCACGGGACATTGGGACTCGCCGATCCCGCCCTCGTTGTACCACCAACTGATCCCGAATGCCGCAGAATACAGTCACCCGCGGTAGGCAAGCCCCTGCCGGCTCTGCCGCTACAGCACTTCACCCGAGCCGGAAGGGATCCGGCAGGAGCTCGGGAGGAAGCTACCGGGCGGCAGGTTTGCTGCCCGCTTTCCGGGATTTCGCTTTACTCTCGAGGTTGAGCGCCACCGCAGCGCGGACCAGATCCTTGAAGGCCGCCTCATCGAACTTGTCACCTTCGCGGATGTCGATGGTGCGCCTGACATTGCCGTCCAGGCTGGAATTGAACAGACCGGAAGGGTCCTTCAATGCAGCTCCCTTGGCGAATGTTACCTTGACGACGTTCTTGTACGTCTCCCCGGTGCAGACGATGCCGCCGTGGGACCAGACGGGAGTTCCCCTCCACTTCCACTCCTCGACGATCTCGGGGCCCGCCTCGCGTACGAGTTCGCGGATTCTGGCGAGCATTTGCCCACGCCAGTCCCCGAGTTCTTTGATTCTCTCGTCGATTAATTCAGAAGCGGATTTCCCCGAATCGGACCTGTTCATTCGCAGCTCCAACTGCACCTGATTTTAGCTACTCTGCGTTCCCGGACACGGTTGGAGAACCGATCGTGCGTTGCCTCACAGAGACACTGGCCAGCCTCTTCCCTTCGGCTCGCCGGAGGCGGCAAATGCCGGGGGGAGGTAGTCGTAGGTTTCGTGCATCCACTGGCTCAGCTTGTGCTGCAGGGTCAAGAGGATTTCTCGATGCCGCGGACTCGTCATCAGATTGTGGAATTCGTCCGGATCCTCCTCAAGGTCGTACAGCTCCAACAGCGGGCGGCTCGGATTCATCATCTGGAGCTGATCGGCGTTCAGGCCACCTTGGGTGGAGAGTCGCAAAATCGACTTCCATGAAGGCGAGTCCGCCAAATCCCACGCCGGACGGTAGGGGAAGTGCGGTGCTGCGTTGAAGATCAGTTTGTAGCGGCTGGTGCGCACGGAGCGGATGGGATCAAAGTTATCGTGCCAGTTCCGCTCTGAGAAAACCTCGGTGCGGGGCTGGTAAGGGCGGCCTTCGAGCAGGGGAAGAAAGCTGCGCCCCTGCATTTTGCGCGGCTTTTCAATTCCAGCGATCTCCAGCCAAGTCGGGGCAAGATCGACGTGAGAGATCAGCTCCTGGCGCACGCTGCCTCCCTGGATCCTGCCGGGGGCCCAGACAATCAGCGGTACCCGGATGCCAGCATCGTAGTTGGTGCCCTTCGCCCGCGGGAAAGGCATTCCGTTGTCGGCGGTGAAGAATATGATCGTGTTCTCGAGCAGGTTGCGCCCGCTTGAGAATCTCCAGGATCTGGCCGCATTCCGAGTCCATCCTGGCGATTGCGTCGTAATAGTGCGCCAGGTCCTCCCGCACTTCCGGCGTATCGGGAAGGAAGGGCGGCACCTCGACATGTTTGGGATTGTGAGGCGGTGAGAAGGCGCCGGGCCGGTAGGGCCGGTGAGGATCTGTGAAGCCGACGTGGAGGAAGAACGGACGATCCGCTGGCCGCGCATCGAAGAACTTCTCGAAAGGCATCGAGCGATTCCCATAGAAGTTCCAGCGCTTGTCAAACTCGGCCCCCTGGTGAACCTTGCGATAGGCTCCGACGAAGTATCCCCGCTCCTTGAGCGGTTCCAGAAACGTCGGCTCCCATTCGGGCATGGGAGTATGAAGACGC
>JADGHK010000387.1 GCA_019686145.1 Bryobacteraceae bacterium
GCTCCGATCGGAAGGCTCGACGCCTCGGCCATGGCCATCTTCAGGCTGTCGGCAATGCGGGTCGCTGGGGCGGACGAGTTGAACGCGTCCAGCTTGTCCACACGCTGAAGGGTTTCGCCCAGCCGGTAGGTCCGCACCTGAAACTTCTGCTGGAGCTGTTCCAATACGCCGCCCTTCAGAGTCTGGATCGCCTTCTCGGTCCGGGATGATCCGTCTTCCACAATCCCCATGCTTCGCGAATCGTCGACGAGTACAGCTACTACGTTCTGCCGCGGCTTCAGACTTGCAACGCTGAGAGCGGGCTGCCACAGCATCAGCAGCAGCAATCCGGCGAGCGCCGTTTGCAAGGCCCAGATCGTGATCCCCCGCCACCCGGCGATCGAAGGAGGCGCCTGCGAGCGATGCCGCCAGTAGCACCAGCCCAGAAACAAACCGCAAGCGGCAACCAGCAGCAACAGAGTCCATACCGGCCAGGGCGCGAGCAGCAAGAAACTGCCTTTGGCAAAGGCAGTGGCCGGATACTTGAACAAGAACTCAAACATCGCGATTCGCAGGGGACTTGAACGTATGCTTAATGAGTCATGGCGTAAATGATGTAGTTGATTCCTACACGATACGCCAATGACGCGTACTTTTCCGGGTAGTCGGGATGGTCGGCGTGCTCCCAGGCGTCGCCGAGGTCCATGTTATGGCAAATCGCAACCATCAGCCGGCCCCGGTCATCGTAAATTCCTTTCCATTGCGGCTCAACTCCGTCCTCCTCCCAAATACGGCCGGTGATTAAGTATTGAATGCCGGGAACCTGGACACGCTCATTGAGGTCATACAGCACATGAAATATGGGGTCCTTGTCGGGGATGTCTACTACCGGCCGATCCGGGAAGACACGCTTTAGACCGGCCATGAAAATCTCCCACTGGATCGTCCCGTGGAAATCGTCGACCATTAGAAAGCCGCCGCGTAACAGGTAGTCGCGAAGGCGCTTGGCCTGCGACTCATTCACGCTCCACCAGCCCACCTCCACGGCGTAAAGCCATGGCCAGTCGTAGATCTCATCGCTGTCGATGCTGACCACGTGCTCCACGGAACGCGTGTGGATTCGGCTGAGACGCCGCACGCCCTGAACGAACTGGCGGTCCGCTTTCGGGTAATCGGTGGCCCAGGCGCCACGGCGCCAACCTCGGCCGTAGGCGTCGGTAAAGCGAAGACGGGCGAAAGTAAACTCCGTTTTCTCGTTTGCGTCGGCTGGAATTGGGGCGGGGTCGTCTTCTTCGTAGAAGAAAGGGCGCATTCTGCGCTGTAACGCGAAAAGGGCGCTCCACAGTGTCAGCACCACGATTGCTGACGTCACGACATTGCGGAAGCGCATCGGTTAGCCCCCTTTATTCTGCTCAGCATATCACACGGCGATCGGATTACCGCTCGCCTGCGCCTGCTGCGCCAAAGTGGGTTAGACGCGCTCGAGCCCCGATTCGTTTGAACTTCTTTCAGGTCCTACAATGAAGCAATGTGCTGCTGCGATGATCTTGGGAATCTGATCGATAGGGGAATGGCGAAGATCTCGCCGCTGCACCTGCTTACAAACGGCCGGATTCTCACAGAAATTGATACCGATTACTTTCTCGTATTCGGCGAGGAACGGCCGAGCTATGTAGGGCTCAATTACTGTCCGTTCTGCGGCCGGGCTCTGTCTCGGGGGCTTTGGAACCTGGAAAAGAAGAAACAGGGGCTTTAGCGGGCGGCAGTGGCTCAAGCGCTGCACCCTCATGCCTGCCTGCCCGAAAAGGAAGGCGGCGCGGCAGAAGGACTTGTTACCTTTGCATCACTTTTTACGTCGTGTTTTTACGTCGTGACCGATTGAGGCGCCAACGCCGGCACGTCACCAGCGTCGACGCCCCGGCACGCAGCGCTCTACCTTCGTGTTCCCCGTCACGTTGGCGTGGCATGCGCACCAGCGTTCAATATATACCCGCAAGACCGGAAGCGCTCGGCACGGCCTCCACCGCACCCTGACCCGCGCAGACGACTCACCAGTCTGGCAAATCACGCACGGCACCGCGCCACTGCCCGCTGCCAGCCTTCGTAGAGCGCGTCGCGCTGATCCGCCGACATCTTTGGCTCGAAGGTTCGCTCCGCCCGCCAGAACGCCTCGATCGAATCCGGCCCTTTCCAGTACCCTGTAGACAACCCGGCCAGATACGCCGCGCCGAGGGCGGTCGTTTCGATATCGGCCGGGCGGACGATGCAGCAGCCCAGGATATCGGCCTGGAACTGCATAAGGAAATTGTTGGCGGAGGCGCCTCCATCCACACGAAGCTCGCAGACCTTCTCGCCGCTGTCGGCCTCCATCGCCGAGATCAGCTCCCGGGTCTGGTAGGCGATGCTCTCGAGCGCCGCACGCACCACGTGAGCGCGCCCGGTGCCGAACGTCATACCGCTGATCAGTCCTCGAGCCGCAGGGTGCCAATGCGGAGCGCCCAGCCCGACAAACGCGGGAACCAGATAAACCCCGCCGTTATCGGGGACCGACAGCGCGATCTGTTCCGATTCCGCCGCCGTAGCCAGCAGGCCCAGACGGTCCCGGAGCCATTGAATCGCCGCGCCGGCTACGAAAACGCTTCCTTCCATAGCGAACTGCGGCGTATCGTCGAGGCTGGCTGCGCGCGTGGTGACCAGACGGTGGCAGGATCGCGGCGACCGGTTGCCGGTGTGCATCAGCGCGAAGCAACCGGTCCCGTAGGTGTTCTTTGAGCGGCCCGGACCGAAGCAGGCCTGGCCAAAGAGCGCAGCCTGCTGATCGCCCGCGATCCCCGCAATCGGAATCTCCGCCCCAAGGTGCTCTCCGGCAGTCACGCCGAAGACGTGGCCGGATGAAGCAATCTCGGGCAGCATGGCCCTTGGAATCTCAAAGATGTCGAGAAGCGCCTCGTCCCACGTTCCCGAGTCGAGATCCATCAGCATCGTGCGGGAAGCATTGGAGATATCGGTCACGTGAACGGCGCCGTTCGTCAGCTTCCAGACCAGCCAGGTGTCAACCGTTCCGAACAGCAGTTCGCCGTCAGCCGCCTTGCTCCGGGCGTCAGGTACATTATCGAGGATCCAGCGGATCTTGCTCGCCGAGAAGTAAGCGTCAATGACCAGGCCTGTCTTTCGTTCGATCAGCGGCCCGACGCCCGAGGAGGCGATCTGTGCGCAGAAATCGGCCGTTCGGCGGCATTGCCAGACGATGGCGGGCGCGACAGGTTTGCCGGTCGCCCGCTCCCAAACGATGGTCGTTTCGCGTTGATTCGTGATGCCGATGGCGGCGATGGACCCGGGTGCGGCTTTTGCGCGATCGAGAAGCCGAAGCGCTGCCGTCAGTTGCGCTCGCCATATCGATTCGGCATCCTGTTCCACCCAGCCCTGCTGGGGATGGGTGCTTTCGATCGGATTAGCCTCAATGGCGATTCGTCGCGCCTGCTCGTCGTACAGGGCGGCTCTCGCGCTGGTTGTTCCTTCGTCTAAAGCCAGGATATATGCCACCGAGGCATTTTATAATGAATTCGTATGTTCTTCCGCAGGGAAAAGCCAGCCGTCCCAACGTTCGAGGAGCGCCTCCAGACTTTGAAGGAGATTGGGTTCCAGGTCACCCGGGAGCAGGGACGCACCGTCGTGATGCGAGACGGCTTCGCGGCTGTCGTGGAACAGCGCGGTGATACGCCTTTGATTGGAACAGTCGGCCTGAGTGTTGGCAACGAGATCGCAGTGCTGACGGACCTCGGCTATCA
>JADGHK010000388.1 GCA_019686145.1 Bryobacteraceae bacterium
GGGTGCGACGTCAGCGCATTCTTCAATTCGTCCGACTACCTCATCGAGCCGGCGCTAAAGACAAAACGGCTGAAGATTATCGACAACGCTGTCGTGGCGCGCATCCTCGTGGACGATAAGGGCCTCGCCAGCGGCGTTCAGTACTTCGACCGCTACACGAAAGAGGAGCGGCGCGTCTATGGGAAGCGCGTGATCGTCGCTGCGTCCTGCATCGACTCCACTCGAATTCTTCTCAACTCCAGGTCTCACCGCTATCCGAACGGCATCGGCAATTCGAACGATGTGATCGGGCGTTACCTCTGCGAGCAGATTCGCTTTCATATGTACGGGTTCGTCCCCGAGCTGATGGGCGCGGCCACCCAAAACGACGATGGCATCGGCGGCGAGCATATCTACATGCCCCGCTTCCATCACCGCGACGGGCGGAAGCGGGACTATCTGCGAGGCTTCGGCGCTCAGTTCTGGGGGACCGGGGCGCAGAGCGGCGCCTCTTTCGCCAAAGACCTCCCCGGGTTCGGCGTCGAGTTCAAGAAGGCGGTCAAACGCCGGTACCCTGCCCTGGTCGCAATCCATCCGTATGGTGAAGTCCTCCCAAGGCGGGAGAACCGCGTGACCGTGGAGGGCACGCCCACCGACCAGTACGGAATCCCCATAGCCCGCATCGAGTACAAGATCGGCGAGAACGAACGTAAGATGGCCGAGGAGATGTACGATACCGCGGAAGCGATTCTGCGAGCCGCCAAGGCCGAGATTCTTCCGTTCAAGCGAGGCAGCCTCGATGTCGCTGGCAGCGCGATCCACGAACACGGAACCTGCCGCATGGGAGATGACCCGAAGCGCTCCGCCCTGAATGGATTCTGCCAGTCGCACGAGGTGAAGAATCTGTTCGTGGTCGACGGCGCGGCGTTCACTACGGCCAGCGAAAAGAACCCAACCCTCACGATTCTGGCCCTGGCATGGAGGGCGACCGATTATCTGGTACAGGAAATGAAGGCGGGGAGAGTGTAACGCCCGGTTTTTTTCGGACGCCTTATTGAGTTACACTGTGCGTTATTTCGCATCCCGAAGGGAGAAGCTAGGTTGAAAGTATCATCGCTGGTAGTACCTTGCCTGCTCGGATTTGCATTGCTGGCGTCGGCGCAGGACGACGCGGAGTTTGTGAAGTGGATGAAGACGACCGGTGGCGCGACCAAGGTCCTCAGAGAATCTAAGACCGGTGCAGAAGCCGCCAGCAGCGCGGAAAAGGTCGCCGCCGTGTATGACCAGATGAAGGGCTTTTGGGCGAAGCGAAACGCCTCCGACGCAGTGAAGCTGTCCGAAGAGGGCCATCGGGCGGCTACCGAGCTTGCCGCGGCAGCGAAGGCCGGCGACGATCAGAAAGCGGCCGCAGCTTTCAAGGCCCTGGGAGCGACATGCAAGCCGTGTCATGACGCCCATCGCGAGAAGCTGGAGGACGGCAGCTACCGGATTAAGTAACAAGGGGCGGCTCTGCGCCGCCCTTATCCTTTCTGCGCGGCATTCGCGGCACGCAACGAGAAGTAGAAAGTGGAGCCTACCCCAACACGGCTCTCCGCCCAGATCGATCCTCCGTAACGCTCGACGATCCGCTTGCAGATCGCAAGGCCCAACCCTGAACCAGGATACTGTTCCCGGTACAGCCTCTTGAACAACCCGAAAATCCGGTCCGCGTACTTCTGGTCGAAGCCAATGCCGTTGTCCGCTACAGCGATCACCCAATGGCTCCCGCGGGGCTCGGCCTTGATCTCAATTTGAGGAGCCTCGTTGAGTTTCCTATATTTCAAGGCATTAGACAGCAGGTTCTGAAAGACTTGAACCAGTTGCCCTTCGTCAGCCAGAACATCCGGTAGCTGGCAACAGGTGATCCGGGCGTTCGTTTCCGCGATGCGAGCCTCCAATAAAGAAAGGGCCTGGCGGAAGGAGAGATTCAAATCAGTCCACCTGGCCTCGTGATGCTCCTCATGGATGGTCCGCGAGTATTCGAGCAGATCCCGGATGAGCGTCTCCATCCGGAGCACCCCGCTGTTGATGTAGCTGGCGAACTCCTTGGCGTCCTCATCTTCGGGCAGGCATCTCCGGACCAGCAGCTGGGCGTAAATGTTGACCATGCGCAACGGTTCTTGAAGGTCATGGCTAGCGACATACGCGAACTCTTCCAATTCGCGGTTTGACCGCCGCAGCTCTTCTTCTGCGACCCGCCTCTCATGGACGTCCTGGACGACACCAATCCATTCCCGGACGTCGCCGCCGTTCGCCCTGATCGGAACGGCCCGGACTTCGAAATGCCGCCAGGACTGGCTCGCCGCATGCCAAAGCCTGCCGTAGCTGACGAACTGAGAGTGATCTCTCACCGCTTCCTGCCAGTCCCGGCTCACCCGTTCCCGATCGTCCGGATGCACTGCCTGGATCCATCCCAAACCCTGGTACTCCTCCTGCTTCTGCCCGGTATAGCTTTCCCAGGATGGCTGCGCATTGAGCATGAATCCGTTGACGTCGCATGTCCATACAATCGCGGTCATCGTCTGAACAAGCGACCGGTAGCGCACTTCACTCATCCGGATGTTTTGATGAAGGCGGACGTTCTCGACGGCCGTTGTTGCCCGCCTTGCCAGCTCCTCGGCCAGACGCAGATCACCGCTCGTGTAACGCCTTCCGGACTCGGCAGTGGCAAAGGTCAACGCCCCCAGAACCTGTTCGTTCACCACCAGCGGAGCGATGATCAGAGACCGCAAGCCGAGCCGGTGAATCGTGCTGATATGCTCGCTGTCCCCCGCCAACTCCTCGGCAAAGGATTCAGCCATCTCCGGCAGTAGCACCGACCGCCCGGTGCGGAGCGCCGTGCGAATCACGCTTCCGTCGTGAGAAGGGTAGTGTTTGGAAGCCCGGGCTGCACGGTCAACCTTCGCCGATTCGGCACCCTTTACGGCCAGGCGCCGGACTTTCCCTTCCTCATCAAGAATATCGACGGCGCACCAATCCGCAAACGCCGGCACGGCAAGGTTCGCAACACTCTTCAGCGTGGTCTCATAGTCCAATGACGAGGCCAGCGTCTGCCCTGCCTCAGCAAGAAACGCCGCCCTCTTTTCGGCAGCCTCGGCCGCCGCGCGCAGCGTTCGCTGGCGGTCATAGAGTTCCGCCGTTGCCAAGGCAGCCGCGGCAAGATTGCCGAGAGCCATGGCAATTGTCTTCTCGCCCTCCTGAAGCCGGTGCCTCCTGCGGTAGTAAAGCGTGAGAACTCCGGAAAGCTGATTATGAACCCGAAGAGGCACGGTGAACACGGAACGGATGCCTTCCGCACGGTACAGCTCCCGGCGATCCGCCAGATGCTCGCACAAGTCGACATCTTCCACGGCATACGGCTCATCGTAGAGTGGTTTGCTCTCGCTCTCTAAACGGACCAGCAGCTCCTCGCTGTCCGACAATCCATCTGTCGCCACCCACTCGCGTTTGACTTCGCCCGATTCCGTTCGCCAGACAGCGTATGCGTCGGCATGGATGAAGCGGCGAGCGAGTTCGAGGATCGCCTGCAGCATGTCGCTCGATTGCGGACTTGCCAGCAGGACCCGTGATGCTTCCATCAGAAGAAGGAGCTGCCGCTCCGTATGCTTCCGCGAGTCGAGCGCTAATCTCTCATCTGTGATGTCGACGCCGCACCCGGCGTAGCCAAGAAAGTTTCCGGTTGCCGTCAGCCTCGGGACAGCCTCAATGCGAAACCATCGATAGACGCCGTCGTGTCT
>JADGHK010000389.1 GCA_019686145.1 Bryobacteraceae bacterium
GATGCTGGTTCAGGACGCCCCGCCTCGGGTCCTTACGCAAAGCCTGAAGCCAAGCCGGCCCGAACTGTACTTCGGCGAGGTGACGCACGAACCGGTCTACGTGCGGACGGCGCAGCCGGAGTTCGATTATCCGCAAGGTGCTGATAACGCTCACACCCGGTACGAGGGCAAAGGCGGCATTCCAATCAGCTCTTTTCCCATGAAACTTGCGGCCGCCATGTCGCGCGGCGATTGGAACCTTTTACTGACCAGCTATCTGACTCCGGAGAGCCGGATGCTGATTCGACGGAATATCAAGGACCGTGTAGAGGCGGTTGCCGGTTTCCTGCACTGGGATCCCGATCCGTACCTGGTTCTCACCGAAGACGGCCGGCTTGTATGGATGATCGACGGCTACACAACTTCCCAGCGTCATCCTTACTCCCGTCTGGTCAGCTTGCAGAATGTAGGCGTCGTCAACTACATACGCAATTCCGTGAAGGCGACGATCGATGCCTATGACGGCAAAGTGCGGCTGTACGTTTTTGAGCCCGGCGATCCAATCATTCAGGCGTACCAGGCTCTCTTCCCGAAACTGCTGCTGCCGGCATCCGCGTTGCCCGAAGACTTGCGGCGGCACGCCCGCTACCCGGAGCTCATCTTCCGAACACAGGCCGAAATCTACCGTACCTTTCACATGAGAGATCCGGAAGCGTTCTACAACAAGGAAGACCTTTGGGATATTGGCCGTACCGTCCATGGACGCGGACTCCGGCCCGAGCCCGTCAATCCAACGTACGTCGTGGCTACGCTTCCGGATAGCTCGCAGCCGGAGTTCCTTCTGATCCTTCCGTTTACGCCAAGAAACAAAGACAATCTGCTAGGCCTGATGGTGGCGCGCTGCGATGGTGAGCATCTCGGCGAACTTGTGTTCCTTCAGCTGTCCAAGCAGCAGTTAATTCTGGGGCCAATGCAGGTTGACGCTCGAATTAACCAGGACCAGATCATCGCCAAAGACCTGGCGTTATGGAATCAGCAGGGGTCACAGGTGCTGCGCGGTCAGATGCTGGTCCTGCCAATCGAGGATACGTTCCTCTACATCGAGCCCATCTACATCCAGGCATCCGAGGCAAGGATGCCCCAGTTGAAGAAGGTTGTCGTGGCGATGGGCAACCGGCTGTGCTACACGGACACATACGAGGAGGCCCTGCAGCAGCTAGGAGGAGCCGCGCGGCCGGCTACGGCAAAGAGGGAAGACCGGAAAGGTCCGGAGGCGGCAGTTGGCGGGGACAAAGGGCCGCGTCCGGAGGCATCCTCCGATGCCACCCTGGAGGCCGTCCGGCAGCATCTGCGCCGTTACCGCGAGCTTTCCTCGCAGGGCCGGTGGGCAGAAGCTGGCAAGGAGCTGGAGGCTCTTGAGGCAGCAGTCTCAAAACCCCGGTAGCCGGATCGGCGGAGGGACTTTCAGGAGCCTCGGAGCATCATCAATAGTATGAAGGACGACGCGAGGAAATCCGGGATACCTTCGGCGCAAACTGCTCCAGCCAACCGTCCTGCCGGAAGCTCATTGGTGCAGATCGGTCCCGCTGCCCCACCGGCTCCACCGCTCCCGGCCAACCTGCAGTCGGCGAACCTTGCGCTCACGGGCATGACTTGTGCGGGCTGCGCAATGACGATCGAACGCGCATTGCGCAGCGTACCCGGAGTCGCACAGGCTGGCGTGAACTTCGCTACCCGGCGCGCCACGGTCTACTTCGATCCGCAACGAACCCAGTATGAAGCGCTGGTCGCCGCGGTCAGGCAAGCCGGGTATGGAGTTGCCGAACCGAAGAATCAGGAGGAGGTCGAGAAGCGCGACTACGAGCGCACACTCAGGAAGTTTGTGGTTGCGAGCCTGCTGACACTCCCGGTGATGATCCTGGCGATGTCACACGGACGAATTCAGGTTCCGGGTGACCGCTGGGTCCAGATGCTCCTCACGGCTCCCGTGGTGGTTTGGGCGGGTTCGCAATTTTTCACCGCCGCCTTCGACGCGCTGAAGCGGCGGGCGGCGGATATGAACACGCTGATTGCGGTCGGCACGGGCACGGCATTTACATACTCCGCCGTAGCCACGATCTTTACGGATCATCTGCCCGTCTATTTTGAATCCGCCGCCGGCATCGTCTCACTGATCCTCATGGGACGCCTTCTTGAATCGAGGGCACGCGCGCGAGCTTCCGATGCAATCCGCAAGCTCGCTGCCATGCAGCCGGGAACTGCCCGGGTTTTGCGGGAGGGGAGGGAAGTTTCGGTTCCCATTGAGCAGGTCTCCGTTGGCGACATCGTGGTGATTCGTCCCGGCGAGAAGATTCCCGTGGATGGCGTTGTCCTCGACGGGAATTCCGCCGTGGACGAATCGATGCTGACCGGCGAGAGCGTATCTGTGGAGAAGCAGCAGGGAGCACGTGTTTTTGCCGCTACCATCAACGGTTCGGGCTTTCTCCGCTTTCGTGCGGAGAAGGTCGGGCGTTCGACGATGGCAGCGCAAATCGCTGACCTTGTGGAGCGAGCCCAAGGCTCCAAGGCTCCGATCGCCCGTCTTGCGGACGTTGTGGCGAGTTACTTCACGCCCGCGGTCATACTGGTCGCGCTAGTGACCCTCGGCGTCTGGCTGGCGGTTGGGACACCGCAGCAGGCGCTTCTGCACTTTGTTTCTGTACTGATCATTGCATGCCCGTGCGCGCTTGGTTTGGCGACGCCGGCGGCTGTGATCGCCGCAACCGGTCGCGCAGCGCAGTCCGGCATTCTGTTCAAAGGAGGCGCCGCGCTGGAGGCCGCGGGCAAAGTGACAACCGTCGTTCTCGACAAGACCGGTACCTTAACGCAGGGCAGACCCGCAGTGACGGATGTCGTGGCGGCGGACGGATTCAGCGAAACCGAGCTTCTGCGCTTCGCTGCGGGGGCGGAACGATGGAGCGAGCACCCCTATGGCAGGGCCATCGTCGAGCACGCTTCCGCCTCCGGTATCGACATTCCCGAGCCGTCGGCGTTTCTAGCTCTGGCTGGACGCGGTGTGGAAGCCAAGGTTCACGGACGGGACGTTCGAGTGGTTTCGGGAGCATCATCGACCGTGGGAACGCGCTTTGCCGCGGAGGGCAAGACGGCCCTGGCCGTTTTTATCGACGGGCACGAGGCGGGTTGGATCGCCGTTGCCGACAAGCTGCGGCCGGAGGCACGCAAAGCCGTCGACGCCCTTCGCCGGCTGGGTCTGCGGATCGCTCTGATTACCGGCGATAATCACCGGACAGCACAGGCGATCGCCGCTCAGCTAGGCATTAAACGCGTTCTTGCTGAAGTGCTGCCGGATGCGAAAGCTCGTGAGATTCAACGCCTGCAAGCGGAGGGAGAGCGTGTCGTGATGGTCGGCGACGGCATCAACGATGCACCCGCTCTCGCTCAGGCCGATGTCGGCGCCGCGATGGGCACCGGGACCGACATTGCCAGGGATGTCAGCGATATCACCCTGATGCGCGGCGACCTCGAGATGCTGCCGAAGGCGATTACCCTCTCCCGGCGCGCCTTGCGTATCATCCGTCAGAATCTTTTCTGGGCCTTCGTCTATAACGTGGTGGGGATTCCTCTCGCCGCCGGCCTCTTCTACCCCTGGACCGGCTGGCAACTCTCGCCGATGTTTGCCGCAGCCGCGATGGCAATGTCCAGCGTCAGCGTCGTCGCGAACTCGCTTCGCTTGCAGGCTGGCCGT
>JADGHK010000390.1 GCA_019686145.1 Bryobacteraceae bacterium
AAATCTGCCTGTCGCGCACTACGTAACCCCCTCCGAGTTCGATGCGTATCGCGATTTTGGGCTCTCTGCTGGCTTGAAGATGGTGTTTAGCGGTCCCTTCGTCCGAAGTTCCTACATGGCGGATATGGTAAGCGAGCAGGCGAGCTGCTCCTCGTTGCTATGAATTTGGCATTGGCGCTCCTCACGGCAGCGCTTCTGATTCTCAGCTTTCCCCGCTTTGATCTGGTCTGGCTTGCTCCCGTCGCACTGGCGCCGCTGCTGTTCGCGATGGCCCGGGAGCGTCCTGCGCGGCGGTTCCTGTACAGTTGGGTCGCCGGCGCGGTCTTCTGGTTCGGCGTCTGCTACTGGATTCAATTCGTCCTCGCCGTTCACGGTGGACTCGGCCAGCTGGGCGGATGGGCCGTCTTTCTGCTGTTCTGTCTCGCCAAGGGGTTGCATCTGGCCGTCTTCGGGTGGCTTGCCGGCTACATCCTGCCGAAGCCGTGGGCCATCCCCGCTGTGGCGGCTTTATGGGCGGGACTCGAGCGGACGCACGGAACATTCGGCTTCGCCTGGCTCGCCCTTGGAAACGCCGGAATCGACATGGGAGTGCCCATGCGCCTCGCTCCGTTCGTCGGCGTTTACGGCCTCTCCTTTGTTTTTGCCGCGATGGCTACCGCTGTTGCTCTGGTAATGCTTCGGCGGCCGCGGCGGGAGCTCATCTGGCTCGCCTTGTTTCCCCTGTTATTCCTGCTGCCCGAGCTGCCGCAAGCCCGCCGGCCCCAGCGATCGCTTGTCGCCGTCCAGCCCGTAATCGACGACGATCAGCAATGGACATTGGAGTCGCTCGAGGAGACCGTGCGCCGGCTTAGCATCCTGTCGCTGCAGTCTGCCCTTGCGCCGGGCCAAAGGGATCCCGAACTGATCGCCTGGCCGGAGGTGCCCGCACCGTTTTACTACGAATCGAATGCGGCATTTCGGGAACCGATCAACCAGCTCGCCCGCACGACCAGAACGCCGGTTCTGATCGGGACTGTCGCCTTCACACCGTCCGGGGCGCCCCTCAACTCGGCGACGTTCGTATCTTCGAAAGGTGAATATGTCGGACGCTACGACAAGATCTTCCTCGTGCCCTTCGGCGAGTTCGTCCCTCCCTTTTTCACCTTCGTGCAAAAGATCTCGTCGGAAACGGGCGATTTTTCGCCGGGTAAAGAGATCGTCACCTTCCCGTTGAACGGCCGGAAGATCGGGACGTTCATTTGCTACGAGTCGGTCTTTCCGCACCTGGTACGGCAGTTTGCCCTGAAGGGCGCGGAAGTGTTCGTCAATCTGTCGAACGACGGTTATTTCGGGAACACAGCGGCGCGGGAACAGCACTTGAAAAATGTCAGGATGCGCTCGGCCGAAAACCGCCGCTGGACGCTGCGCGTAACGAACAACGGCATTTCCGGAGCAATTGATCCGGCCGGACGACTGACCGAGACGCTGCCTTCCTTCTCATCGAGGGCCGATCGCCTTCACTATGATTACGTCTCCGAGGTGACGCCCTACACGCGCCACGGCGACTGGTTCGCGTGGAGCTGTCTGGCTGGAGGTCTGCTTGCGGCCTCTGCCGGAGCCTATCGCAGGCAGAAACAGAATCCAGAGGCCTGAGAGCCAGGTACTGGGAAAAAGGCCTCCCGCTGCGCCGGTACCCCCGGTACCCGCTCTCTATTCCGCCTGCCAAAGCCTCCGGGTAATTTCCAGGTATGCACCTTTGGAACCTTCTCTCAGGCTGCTGGCATCGACGGATCACCTTTCCGCGAAGCGTTCCTGGCCGCCCTGGCGAAACGTACATCGTGTGTCTGGAGTGCGGCAGGGAGATGCCCTACGACTGGCAACGGATGCGTGTCCTCAAGGGAACGGCATCCAGAAACCACGCCGGAAAGAGCCGCTGACAGGGCGCCCGTCTGGAGGCTTCGGGCCCGGATTGCGGCCGCCGCTTTTTGAAACCGGAAGGCGGAAGCATGATAGAATTCGTCCGCTATGCCCAAACAAAGCCTCGTAGCGGAACTGATTGCAGAATTCCTCGGCACCCTCGTCCTGTTGCTTTTCGGCTGCGGCGTTGTCGCGATGGTGGTGCTTTTCGGAACCGGTGTGAGCGGCGAGGTCGTAAACGGCGGGTATACGAACATCACGATCGCCTGGGGTTTGGGCGTAACGATGGGAATTTTTGTCGCTGGCAAGATCAGCGGGGCTCATCTGAACCCCGCCGTGACCCTCGCCCTGGCCGTCTACCGGGATTTCCCTTGGAAGAAGGTCGTACCTTACTCCCTCGCGCAAACCGCCGGAGCGTTTGTCGCCGCCGCGCTCGTTTTCTGGAACTATCATCCGGCATTCCTGCGGGTCGATCCTGGCCTGGAACGGACGGCCGGCGTTTTCACGACCTTCCCGGCTTTCCCCGACGTGCCCGTGGCAGGTTTCCTGGATCAGATTATCGGGACCGCCCTGCTGCTTCTGCTCATCCTGGCGATTACCGATGAGCGCAATCAGCCTTCGGGAGTGCTGACGCCGGTTTTGGTCGGCTCAGTCGTCGTAGCGATTGGTATGTCGTTTGGCGCTTTGCACGGCTACGCCCTGAATCCCGCACGGGATTTCGGTCCGCGCCTGTTTACCGCCCTCGCCGGCTTTCGTAACAACGGCTTGACAGACGGAAGCTGGGCTTTTGTCGTACCGATCGTCGCTCCGCTGCTCGGTGGACTGATCGGAGCGGGCGCATACGAGGCGGGCATCCGGCGATGGCTGCCGAAGGCCGAGAGAGCGGCATCCGGAGCAGGCTCCGGTCTCTAGCCTAGGGGGATAAGGCCCGCTATAATAAAGTTTTGGCGCTATGCGCCGGGGGAGGTGTGCCGTGTTCTTTTCAGTTCAGGAGCTTGAGCATCACAAGATCCACTTTGACACGACCTTCCCTGCGGACGAGCTGGAGTTCTTTGAGAAGTTGAGACAATCGGGACCGATCCACGCGAAGGGGTCGGCCGAGTTGTTACGGAACACGCTGGGTGAGATCCGGATTCAAGGCCACGTCGCGGGCGAGATGGAAGCGGAGTGCGATCGCTGCCTGGAAACCTTCAAGTTTTCCTTGGACAGTCGCTTCGATCTCTTTTACCGGCCGGCAGAAACAGCTCCGATCACCGAGGAGACACGGATTGACGAGGGCGAATCCGAGATTGGGTTCTACGAAGGCAACGGTGTTACGTTGGAAGACGTTCTCCGCGAGCACATCTTGCTAAACCTGCCAATGCAGCGAATATGCAGCGACGCCTGCAAGGGGATTTGTCCCGCCTGCGGCCAGAACCGCAACCGCGCATACTGCGATTGCGAAGTCAAGACTGTAGACGAGCGGTGGTCGGCACTTAAGAACCTTTGAGCCCCAATACCATCCGGCGGCTGATACAATTAAGTCGATTTGTGTTTGAAAAGCAGATAGAAGGAAGTTCAAATGCCGAATCCGAAGCGTAGACATTCCAAGCGGCGTACCTCGACCCGGCGCGCTCACGATGGCCTCGCCAAGCCGATCCTGTCCGAGTGCTCGAACTGTCATGAGCCCAAGCTGCCTCATCGTGTCTGCCCGCATTGCGGGAAGTACAAGGGCCGTGAAGTGATGGAAGTCGCCGCAGAATAGGTGTTCTGACGGACGATACCCTTCATTCCCTCTTATGGTGACCATCGCTGTCGATGCCATGGGTGGCGACTACGCCCCGAA
>JADGHK010000391.1 GCA_019686145.1 Bryobacteraceae bacterium
TAGCGCGCCGATATTGTAATCGTGCCGCCGCTTCGGACGATGCTGTTAATCTCGTAGTAGGTAGGCCTAAAACGATCTCAGAGTCGGTCAAAACGTATTTTCCCAAGAATGTTTTATCACTCCTGGGATCACGGCCTGCCCCCGTTTTTGATCAAGAGCCTGATGTTGGAATATGCAGGCCCGGTGCGCAGGCCTCGCGTCTTGCGGCGTCCGCATCGCCGAGGACAATGCGGACGCCGTCGTTAGCAAGCGCGAAGAGGACCTTCCATCTTCAGAACAACAACTTCAGACCGAACTGGAGAATCCGAGGATCCAGAGCCGAAGTGATCCTTCCGAACTGCATCCCCGAAGAGAGGTTCGAGTTCGGGAGGTTGAAGTTGACATTGTTGAAGATGTTAAAGAACTCAGCCCGGAACTGCAGCGTGTATTGCTCGGTGATGCGGTTATTCTTCAGCAGGCCCATGTCCGTGGTGAAAAACCGCGGTCCCCGAAGAATGTTTCGGCCGGAGTTGCCGAACGTGCCCGTCGCGTTCGGTACAAACAGGCTGGTGTCGAAAAACTTCGCCACCAGCTCTCCGTGCGACCGGTCCGCACTGAGGTTCGGGTTTCCCCCGCCGATGTAGTCGGCGCGGTCGCGGTTGACTCCCGTCAGTGAGTTGTCCCGCCCGGTCGTCACGCTAAACGGGAAGCCGCTCTGCCACGTCACGATGCCATTCAACATCCACCCATTCAGAGCCCAGGACAGGCCCTTCGGCAGCCGCATCGCTGGCACCTGCCACACGTTAGAGAACTTCAGGTTGTGCGTGACATCCTCGCGCGACAAGGCGTAGTCAAAACGGCGGTCATAGGGGTTGGTCCAGCCGTAGTCATCCATCTTCTTCGACCACGTGTAGTTGGCCAGCACCGTCAAACCGCGCCCGTATCTCTTCTCTAGATTGAGCACGAGCGAGTGATAGTTCGTGTTATTGCCCGATTCGTAGAAGCCGATGTTGCTGAATGACTGATAGCGCCGGCGGGCCTGCGTATTTGAAATCGTCGACTCGCCGGGGATGTAAATGGCCGGGTTTAACTCGCGGCTGTTCTCCGCCGCGGCGAAAAACCATGTGCCCTTGTTTCCGACGTATCCTATCCGGGCAACCCAGTCCGCACCGAACTGGCGCTCTATGTTAAGGCTCCAGGAAGTGAGAAGCGGGGTCCGGAAGTTCGGATCGAACACGGCTCGCAGCTCCGTCGGCGTCACAAACGTGGCTTCCGGACCAGGCACGCGCGGCCCATATTGCGCCGGAAACGGGTTCTCAACGCCGGCGCTCCCGTACGGATCCTCGAACGAAACATCGACAAAGGAAAAGCCCGGAGCAAACGGCGCGATATTGGTGAACGGATTGAACGTGCTGGTCTGGATCGGCGTAAAGAAGTACCCGACGCCGCCGCGGATGCTGGTGCGGTTGTCGTTGGTCAGCCGGTACGCGAAGCCGATTCTTGGGGCGATGTTGGCAAGGTTCGGATCCGAACCGCCGGTCGGGCACCCGGGATCGTTATTATCCCCGCCATACAGCATGCCCGCAGGTGCATTCGGATAACGCCTGGACTGGGCTCCCGGGCTGAAGCACACAACACGGCCGTCCCGATCGTAATACGGCCAGTACGGGTCCCACCGAACTCCCAGGTTGAGGGTCAAGCGCTGGCTCACGCGCCAGTTATCCTGCACGAAGAATCCCCACCTGGTACCCTTCAGGTACTTGAATTCTCCACCTCCCTGAATGAAGGAAGAGGCGCGGCCCAGCATAAAGTCGGCAAGGCCGTCACCGCTGAGCTGGCCATTGAACGTGAAGTTGCCGTCCATGCGGAACGTGTTGGTGATATGGTTCGACACGCGAACTGCCTCGCCGCCAAAATGGAGCTCGTGCCCGCCTTTGATCCACGTCAGGTTTTCGCGGATCGTGAAATCGCCCCGGTCGAAGTCGCCAAGGTGATTCGTGCTCAGGCTAAACGCGCCGGTCACATTGACAATCAGCTCCGGCGGGGCTTTCAGCGCGGACTGGCTCGCGCTTGCGATCTTGACGCCGGCATCCGGGAAACCGAATGGCGCGCTGGAGCGAGAGCCGCCGCGCTGCCGGTTCAACCCGAACGTCGATACGAGCATAAGATTCGGAGCAATCGTAAACGTGTGGTTGACGGCCACATTCTGCACCCTGACAACATTCCCTGAGCCCGTCGCGGCCAGCAGGTTGTCGGTAGGGATCACGGCAGGCCGTTTGAAATCCGTGAAGAAGTACCGGCCGCTGATTTGATGCTTCGTGAGGTTGTAGTCCACTTTGGTCATGAACTGATGCTCATCTTCTTTCGAGGGAGTTGTGGGAAAGTTCGCCTCACGGTCTTCGCGATTCGGCAGAGGGATCCGTTCCAGGAAGTACTGGGACACGGAACTGATCCGGCTCTGCGGAATCTGGTTGTTCGGGAACGGCTGGCGCGTTAAGGGATCGACCAGTTGCCTTGAAAGCGCCGAGAAGTCGCCTGCCCTCTCGGCCGCCGTCGGCACAAACACGACCCTGCCGGCCGGCTCACTGCGAATCGTCGTGCCCTGGTAGGTACCGAAGTAGAACAGCTTGTCTTTGACGATTGGACCGCCAATCGATCCGCCGAACTGATTTCGCTTCAGGGTATCCTGTGCCGGGGCAAAGAAGTTCCGGGCGTTCAGCTTGCCATTTCGGAGGAAATGAAACAGGCTGCCGTGAACCTGGTTCGTGCCGGACCGCGTGACGATATTTACGATGCCGCCGGCGGCGTTTCCGTATTCCGCGGTGAAGTTCGTCGACTCCAGGTTGAACTCCTGAACCGCATCGGGATTCGGAAACGGCACGTTCACGTTCAAGTACGTGTCATTGTGGCCGGCGCCGTCGAGCTGGTAGTTTACCTGTCCCATCCCGGCGCCATTGACGCCAGCCGTCTGCTCGCCGGGATAGACGCCGCCGTGCCCGCAAATCCGGCAGCCGTTCCGGCCAAGATCGACGGTACCGGCAGCCAGGAAGACAAGGGATTGCGCCAGCCGGCCGTTGAGCGGGAGTTCAACGATCTGCTTCTCGTTGACAAGCTGGCCAACCGTGCCGGTCCGCGTCGTGACGAGCTCCGCATCGGCTTCGACGGTTAGCCGCTCCGCAACCTGGCCAACCTGCATCGTGATGAGCTGGCTTGCCGCCTGATTCACCGTAAGGCGAATCCCCGTCTGCAGATAGGTGGCGAACCCGCTCTTCTCACACCGCAGTTCATAATTTCCGATGGGCAGCCTCGAAAACAGGAACGCGCCGGTGCCGTCCGTGGTCGTGGTCTGGGTGAAGCCTGTATCAACGTTCCGCACCGTTACTTGCGCCTCAGGTATCGCTGCGCCAGAAGCATCCGATACAGATCCGCCCAAGCTCGCGGTCGTGTATTGGGCAGGCATCGGAGTGACTGAAAGGAGCACGAGGCCGAGACAAAGAATAATGGACCTGTACTTCATCATTTGTAATCTCCTAAGAAAGCGTTAAAGGGAATGAGGTGTCCGCCTCTACCGGACGGGGGTAGGCCACACGGGGATCAGACGAACTCGCGGCCGCAAGTGAAGGCTGACGAAGACCCATCGACTCCACCTCGATTCAGATCTTCTCCGTCAGATCGGTCCCTGCAAGCATATCATCAACAACCTTAGTTGGAAAGCTTGCAAGCGGCTCGGCTTGCAGGAAT
>JADGHK010000392.1 GCA_019686145.1 Bryobacteraceae bacterium
CGGCTCGGGTGATCTCTCCTCCGATCGTCCCTCAGCGGATTGAGGGCGTGGACTTCCTGGCGATCGACATGGGGCGGGACGGGAAGGCGTTCCGTCCGCCCCGCCGCGGCTTGATGGCGCTGTTCGGCAACAAGATCCTGCTCGATATTCGGCGAATCACCGGCTTCAGCCGGGATCTCTCCTACATTTCCGAGGAGGAATACCGGCAGCTTCAGCCTCCCGCCGCAATATCCGAATTCCCAAACGGTTTGCTGCACCCCGACCTGGAATACTCCGGCATCTACGAGGACGGGTGGGTCTCGGAACACTCGGTGCTATGGCTCGGGCAGCAGCCGGACCAGACGAACCTGTCCGTGTACGGCATGTTTCCGAAGATTGGCAGCGAGGAACTGGAATCTGAAGTGACAGTGTCGGTCGATGGCCAGGAGGTGCACCGGCGGACCATTAGGCTCGGAGAATTCCGGATCGACACGTATGTCCCTTACGCCCCGGGGCGGCGGCGTGTCGAACTGCAATTCTCCGCGCTTCAAAAGCTGCCTGCCCCGGATGGACGTCCGGTCGCGGGAAGGCTGCAATTCATCGGCTTCCAGCCCCCGGCAGAAATCAGTGAAATCGTTCCGCGAGGCGAACCAATCCAATTGGGCAAGGGATGGTATCCGCTCGAACGGTTCGGCGGGCAGACTTTCCGGTGGGTGGATACGAATGCGGAGTTCGAAGTGAAGCGAGGAGGTGCGGTAACGCTCGATGTTGAGGCTGGTCCCAGCCTCGGCCGGGACTCCTTCGTGTTAACTGTTAGCGACGATCGAGGGCGCAGAATCATTGAGTTACCTGTCGCTGGACGGCAACAGGTCACGCTACCGCTTCCAACTGCGAAACCCGGACGATACCGGCTCGCGGTGGATTCCCCACGGAAACCTGTGCCGGACGATCCGCGTATTCTCAACTTCAGGGTGTTCCGGCTTGCGACAAAGAAATAGCCGCCATGGCAGCCGAAAGGACCATGGCGAGCATCTTCAAAGCGCCAATTGATCCGGCCATTTAGCCTCTTTAATGGCGAGTGGTTGCATTGCCCCGCACGTTTCAGCTAAGAATTGGGTTTGCGAAGCGATCTGGAGGATAAACGATGGTGAAATGTCCGATGTGCGATTCCGCAATTGATGTCGAGGAAGAGGACCTGGACGAAGGTGACGTGCTCTCGTGCGACGAGTGCGGCGCGACGCTTTCCGTAGTGGGTGTCGATCCCCTCGAACTCGAATCCGCGGAAGAAGAGGACGAGGATGAAGAGGATTTTGACTACGACGAGGAAGAGGAAGAAGAGGAGGACTGGAAGTAGTCTCCTCAGCTTCCATCTTCTTTGGATGGGGCTTGTTTTCGCTCTGGCGCTGACCGCCTCCGCCTCCGGCGAGGAGAAGGGCAAGCAAGCTCCATCGTACGGCGTCGTTGCCGGGACAGTCTTTCGTGAACCAGGATTTGCTTTACCTGGGGCAGAGGTCACCCTCACCCCGGACGAATCTTCCCGTCCCAAAAAGGTCAAAGTAAAGCGAATGAAGGCAGTCACCGATTCCCGGGGCGAATACGCCTTTCGCGTTCCCGCGGCCCCTGTTCGATATACTGTCAGTGTAAAAGCCAAAGGTTTCCTGCCTGAGGAGAAACAGGCAGAGATTCACGGTGAGGAACGGGTGGATATCTTCTTCCAACTGAAGGCGGAAGGAGGAGAACGCTGAACAGGTCAAATGGGGAGAGGGGGATGAAACTACTACGCGTTTCCATGCTCGGTCTGACCGTCGCCGTTCTGGGCGCCGGTCTCAATGCACAGACGCCAGGAAGCACGCCCGCCCGCGCCGAGCTCTCCAACCAGAAAAAGGAGAAAGCTCCGGACACCTCTGTGCGGTCGGTGGAAGGTGTCGTCCGGGACGCCAACAACAATCCGATCGCAGGCGCGGTGGTAAAGCTGAAGGACAAGAAGAGTCTTCAGGTGCGTTCTTTCATCACAAGCGCCGACGGCAGCTATCACTTCCACGGCTTGAGCCGCAGCGTGGACTACGAGCTGAAGGCGGACCACAATAACCAGTCCAGCGCGGTCCGTACTCTGAGCGTCTTTGACAGCCGGACAAAGGCGGTTGTGAATCTTAAGATCGAGCCGAAAGAGACTTCTTCCAAAGAAAGTCCGAAAAGCTGAGGCGGGCGGAGCACGCCCGCTCCTTCATTCAATCGCCAGCGGACGGAGGGCGAAACCTGCGACCGTCCCCTTAAACCGGTTCGTCACAGCGACATAGGTAAACCGATAGACCTTATTGCGCGCAAGCTCTTCGAGGTTGTGAAACTCTCCGATGTGCACGCCCTGCTCAACCAGCAGGTACTCGTGCACGAGGTTCACAACTCCCGGATGCTGGGGATCCTCGCCGACCTCGAGCCCGCTCGTGTCCGAGCCGATGAAGACAGCCCCCTTCTGCTCCACCAGCCAGCGCGCCCCTTCCAGCGTCAGCCCCGCTGAGTCATGCTGGGCGATTTTGGCGTGGTCGGCACCGTTCTCTCCCCAGTAGCGCAGCGTGCCCGTGCGGATCAGCACCGCATCGCCCGGATTCACGTCCACTCCCTGTGCCGCGAGCGCAGCCTGCAGTTCTTTGGGACCAATGGCGAAGTTGGCAGGCAGCGCGTCGACGCCCTTCCAGCCGGCAACGTCGATCAACACGGCGCGGGCGATGATCGGCGGAATGGTGTCGGCATCCGCCTTGCGAATCCCGAAATCGCCCCCTGCATCCTGTTCTTTGAAACCGTTGTACCAATGGTTGTCAGGCCCAGTGGTGATATGACCGAGGCCGTCGATCTGAGTGCCGATGTTGTCCGACGTGAAGAGGACGCAGCTGTGGAAGGCAAGCTGCTTCTTATGCCCGGCGAAGGGAGCGAGGTCTTTTCCCCGTTTGAGCCCCTCCGGGCTGCGGAAAGTAGTGATTTCTGTCGGGGCATGGCCGGGCCACTTATAGGAGGAGCGGTCCACCGGAACGCCCAGGTCGTACACCCGGCCTGTTTTTACCTGCCGGAGCGCCTCCAGGACCTGGGAAGGGGAAGTAACGGCGTTGAGCGCGCCCACTTCATCGGAAGGGCCGTATACCCATCCATAGCCTTTCCCCTTCTGCCAGCCTTTCTGGCCCCAGAGGAGGGGAGCCGCCAGCAATACAACCGTCGCCATTTTCCTGAGAAACATGGCACAGATTGTATCGCGCGGCCCGGCGCCTTACTTCGGCGGCGGAACGATAAAGTCAGCGCCCTGCCTCACGCCGTAAGTGGGTCCAAGCTTCTGATAATCGACACCGGTGCGCGCGTTCCAATCCCACACAACTTTGCCGCCGAGCAGCGTCATTTCACAGAAGAGACGCTGGCGGCCGCGGATCCTGCCGTTGCTGGCGTCCGCGAAGCCGAAATCGCCTTCCGCAACCCGCAGCACTGCGATGTCCGCGTCAGCGCCTACTGTAAGGTGGCCGTGCTGCGTCCGCTTGATGATCTGCGCGGGATTCCATGTCGAACTCCGGATCACTTCCGGGAGAGGCATTCCAATGTTGAGGAACTTCGACATGGTCGTGAGCATGTCCTGCATGCGGCCATTTGCGCTGCCGATGTGCAAGTCGGTGGAGATGGAGTCCGGATAGAAGCCCTGAGCGACGCTAGGAACGGCGTTCCGGAAGACGAAGCTTCCTCCTCCGTGCCCCACATCGAACTT
>JADGHK010000393.1 GCA_019686145.1 Bryobacteraceae bacterium
GGCTGTCGGAACGGGATTGAACGCTCACCCGCTTTTTGCGGCAGAGGTCATCGCTTTGCTCGCGCGAAAGATCGGCCTGCCGTTCCGCAAGGCGGCGAATCATTTTGAAGCGCAAGGCGCGCGGGATGCGATTGCATTCCTGAGCGGGGCACTGCGGGCCTACGCCGTAAGTCTGACAAAGATTGCGAACGACATTCGATGGCTCGGAAGCGGCCCGCGCTGCGGGCTCGGGGAGCTCCGTCTGCCCGCGGTGCAACCAGGCTCGAGCATAATGCCCGGAAAGGTGAACCCGGTGATCGTGGAAAGCACGCTCATGGTTTGCGCACAAGTCATCGGATATGATGCGGCGATTACATGGTGCTGCGCCGGCGGAAACTTTGAATTGAACGCGATGATGCCGGTCATGGCCTGGGATCTTCTGGAATCGATTGGCATTCTTGCCTCGGCGACCCGCAATTTCACGGCTCGCTGCATCGAAGGGCTCGAGGCGGATCGGGAACAGGCGGCCAGCTCCGTCGAGCGCTCCCTCGCACTGGTGACCGCCCTTGTGCCGGAGATCGGGTATGAGAAAGCGGCTGCCATCGCCAAGGAAGCGTGGGAGACCGGCCGGACAGTGCGCGAGGTGGCAAAGGAGCGCAGCGGACTCCCGGTCGAAAAGCTGAATCACCTGCTCGATCCGCTGAGGCAGGTTTAGAAGGTAAGGAAGATCAAAGGCTCCCTCGCTACAATACCAACTATATGACTGTGGACATTGAAGGCGTCACGCTTCATCTGGCGCATCCGGATGAACTGCCTGTCCGCTGGGTCGGACAGGAAGAAGTGATGCGGCAGCTCCTGGCTGCCTGGCTGGTGGTTGACGAGAAAGATCTGCCGATGAACCCGCGCCTGGTCGGCAAGCCTGGCGTCGGTAAGACGACGCTGGCGTATGCCGCGGCGAAGCGGCTGCAACAGGAGATTTACATTCTTCAGGCTACGGTAGACACGCGTCCCGAGGACCTGCTGATTACGCCCGTGATCGAGGGAGCAGGACGCCTGAGGTATGTTGCCTCCCCGCTGGTGACCGCCATGATCCGGGGCGGGATCTGCATTCTGGATGAAGGCAATCGAATGAGCGAGAAGAGCTGGGCGAGCCTGGCGCCGCTCCTCGACAGCCGCCGCTACGTCGAATCCATTGTTGCCGGTATCAAGATCAAAGCCCACCCGTCCTTCCGCATCGTCGCAACCATGAACGACGACGCTTCCACGTTCGACCTGCCGGAATACATTCACTCCCGCCTTCAGCCGCAGATCCTGATCGACTTTCCTGAACGGGAGGAGGAGTACGAAATCCTCCGCGAAAATCTGCCCTTTACCGACGAGCAGATTCTCGAATACGTCACCGATTTTCTTCAGCAGGCACATGCCGCCAATGAACGCTATACGGTTCGCGACGGGATCAATATCGCGCGGTATGCCACCAAGCTTTACAAGCTCAAGGCGACGGCGTGGGGCTGCTCGAAGGCCCTGCAGGTAGCAGTCCTCGAAACACTGGGAGAAGAGGCGCTGCGCTATGTCAGACGAGTTTGACCTGAAACTGCCGGATTTCGGCAGCCTGCGCCGCGGCAACCTCACTTACTTTCCGGTAGTTCCGGGGCGCCTGGAGTTTGCAATCGAGGTGCGCCGCAAGATCCTCGAAGAACGCCCTTCCGTCGTGGCCGTCGAACTGCCCGGCTGGCTCCAGGACGTCTACCTGGAGGCGATTGCACGGCTGCCGCAGATCTCCGTGATCGTTTATCCCGATCCCTCGGATGAGGATCGCGGAATCTACGTGCCTGTGGAGCCGGCGGATCCGTTTACGGAAGCCGTGCGGTCAGCCACTGAGATCGGCGCACGCATCCTTTTCCTCGAGCCATCCTCTGGAGAGCGGCCCCATCTGCCGGATCGCTACCCGGACCCCTACGCCCTGAGAGCCACCGGGTATGACCGGTACGTAGAGGCCTACCGCGTCTACCCGCAACCTAGAAACGCTGAAATTGCAGCCCACGCTTCCGCTATGGCATGGAAGCTCCAGGGCGCCGATCCGCTTGCTCCGATCCTCGTTGTCGTCTCTTTGAACCTGCTCGACGCCGTGCTCGACGCGATGCAGGAACCGCAGCCGCCTCCGAAGCGGATTCGGCGGCAGCAGCCCGAGCTGGTCAATCCTCATCCCGATTGCCTGGCGGAAATCACGGTCGAGTACCCGTACTTGCAATACCGGTACGAGCAGTTTCGGACGCAGATGGCGGAAGAGAGTCTCGTGGACCGGAGAAAGGTTCAGCTCTCCCTGCTTCGGGAGGCCGAAGCATCGTATCACCAGAACACGGGAGAGAAAGTTCAGCACTGGCAGCGGCGCCTGATCGCCCGCTACACCCGCAACCTGGCGCTCATCGGACACGGACTGGTCGCGGGGCTCTTCGATCTCATTGTCGCTGCACGGTCCATCGTCGACGACAATTACGGGTGGGAAGTGTGGGACAACGCTAACCGGTATCCTCCGCAGCAAGCGGAGACAGATCTGCCCACAGTCAACCTCGAGGGAGAGCAGATCTTCCTCAATACGCGCTCGCTTCGGCTTCGCCGGCGTCTGCCCCGCCCCAAGCAGACCATGCGGCCGCGAGACCTGAAGAAACGGAAAACGGAGAAGTATCCGGGGGAATGGGCACAGCAGCTCGACGGCACTTCCATCTGCTCCTACCCGCAAGAGGACCTGGTCATCGAAGAGTACGGCCGCTTCCTGAAACAGAAGGCGAAGAGCATGATCTCGGAGGAGCGCTCGCGAGTGGAACCCTTTACAACTTCCACGCTCGACGGGATCGACATTCGCGAAACGATTCGCAACTGGCACGAAGGCAAGATTTATGTGCGCCACTTCCAGCGTGTCGCCGGCGAGGTAGGCGCAGTGGTCGTGATCTTCGACGAGGACCGGGAAAATCGATACAACTACCTGACAACCTGGCTGGGCGAAAACCAGAACGAGTCGGACATGTCCTTCTACTCCACGCATCCCTTCGAGCACCTGGTCGGTCCGGGGATCGGGAGAGCCGAGTACGGCGGATTTCTGATGACGCTGCCGCCTCGCCGCATGTTCGACGTATGGGGCGATCCCGACTATGACTTCGCCGAGACGAAGCCAGAACGTCTGTTGCTCGCGGCGCTCGATTACTCGGTGCACCGGCATGTCGTCTATGTCGCCGCGAAACCGCCCCGAAGTGTTTTTCGCTCCATCGCCGCGCAGCTGAACCGGTCCATTATCTACATCCCGATTGGCCAGCTTTCGTCAACCAAGCTGAAGCGAATCCGGGTGGTTCACGTCCTCGACGGCTATCACCGGAGGGCGGAAGCCAAGGATTACATCTGGTAACGTGGCCTTCAGTACAATCACTGAAGGCATGCAGATTTCATCCCTCGAGCTGCCGTCCCGTCTGCAGCAGCTTCTGGCTGCCCCGACGTCCGATCCTTGGATGCTCGCCGGAGCGCTCGGGCTTGCATTCTTCCTCGGCGCCGCCCATGCTCTGACCCCTGGCCACGGCAAGACCATCGTAGCCGCATACCTGGCCGGAAGCCGCGGCCGGGTGCTGGATGCAGTATGGCTTGGCGGCATCGTCACCTTCACTCATACTGCGAGCGTATTCGTGCTCGGCCTGATCACGTTATACGCGTCACAGCACGTCGCAGTCGATCGGATTTACCC
>JADGHK010000394.1 GCA_019686145.1 Bryobacteraceae bacterium
TTCATCCTATGCCCGCAGGGCAGGGCCTGACTTCTTGAAAATTGCGGAATTGGAAGCGAGGAAAGCGTCCGGTGGTAATAACGCCATCAGACTGAAGCAACCGGGGAATAGCTGAACCGGAAGCTGCCCGGGCACCTGAACCATGGCTTTCGCGCGCCGTTGAAAGTCCGATGGGGTCATGCCCACGCGGTCGTGAAAAAGCGTGCTAAAGCTGCCCAAGCTCGACATGCCGACCTCCAGGCAGACCTCTGTCACAGACATCTCCCGGGATGCAAGCAAGCGTTTGGCCCGATCAATGCGACGTTGCATCTGGAATTGATGGGGTGTACTGCCAAAGAGAGCTGCAAACTGCCGGATGAAGTGAAACGGCGACATCCCTGCAACTGCCGCGGCCTCCTGGAGGCTTCGAGCCCGACCGGCGTTCAGAGCGAGAAAGTCGCGCGCCGCGTGGAGGCGGCGGAACGTGCAATCATCGAGCAGCATAGCGAATAGAAGACATTATCCGACAAGTTGCAGGCGAGGCACGAACCGCCCGCTTTCGCGCTTCGGAATGTCCGTAGTTGGCCGGCCGTCTTACTCCGATTTGAGCGAAGCCATATCGATGGAGAAGCGATACTTCACATCAGACCTGGCCAGTCTCTCGTAGGCTTCGTTGACCTTTTGGATCGGAATCACCTCGACGTCGGCAGTGATGTTATGCGCACCGCAAAAGTCGAGCATCTCCTGGGTTTCGGCAATTCCGCCGATGCCAGAGCCGGAGAGGCTGCGACGCCCCATGATGAGGTTGAATGCCGCGACACCGAGGGGCTTTGGAGGCGCGCCGACAAGAGTAATGTTCCCGTCACCCCGGAGCAGGCGGAGATAGGCATTGATGTCGTGATCCGCGGCTACCGTGTCCAGGATGAAGTCAAAGCTGCGCGCATGCTTTTCCATCTGACCGGCGTCCCGAGACACGACCGCTTCGTCGGCGCCGAGCCGGAGCGCATCGTCAACTTTACTCTGCGACGTCGTGAAGGCGACGACATGCGCTCCGAGCGCATGGGCAAGCTTGACGCCAATGTGGCCGAGTCCGCCCAGCCCTACTACGCCAACCTTCTTCCCCTTGGTGACGCCCCAGTGACGCAAGGGTGAGTACGTGGTGATTCCGGCGCAGAGGAGCCGCGCGGCCCCGGCGAGATTGAGGTTCGACGGAACCCGCAGAACGAAGTGCTCGTCGACGACAATGTTCTCAGAGTAGCCGCCGTAAGTGACCCCGCCAAGGTGTTTATCCGGAGCGTTGTAAGTGAGGATCATGTTCGGGCAGTACTGCTCAAGGCCGGCTTTGCACTCGGGGCAGGTGCGGTCCGAGTCGACCATGCAGCCAACCCCGGCAAGGTCGCCCGGCTTGAATTTCGTAACTGCCGAACCTACTTTCGTGACGCGGCCCACGATTTCATGTGCGGGAACAATCGGGTAGACAGTGGGCATGAAGCCGCTCCACTCGTTGCGAACCTGGTGCAGGTCGGAGTGGCAGATGCCGCAGTGGAGAGGGCGGTCATTTCTCTAAAACTTTGGAGGAACCGGCTCTCGCTCCGCCGTTCATCCCCCATCGCCGTGGCTTGGTTGAATAGCCTTCAGTCACCGAAGTTCACGATTTCCGCAAGCTTCCGGAAGTTTACAGAAACGGCTTACGCTTCCTCTTCTTCTAAGCTACGTCTGGATCGGATCGGTCTTCGAGGTTCCGGCAGGAAGGACGAGAGTGGAATGCTCGCAGCAAGAATGTACGGTTACAAGCAACCACTAGTGCTGGAAGAGGTCGATCCACCAGTCATTGCGGCCAATGAGGTACTGGTCAAAGTTGAGGCGGCTGGCATGTGCCGCACAGATGTTCAACTCCTGGAGGGCTATTTCAAAGACTATCTCCCACTCGCGTTCCCGGCGATCCCCGGACACGAGATAGCCGGTTCCGTGGAGCAGATTGGCAGCCTGGTGCCAGAGAGTGCTCAGTTAGCAATTGGCGATCAGGTTGTTGTTGCTGGCGGGTGGGGCGACGGCACCTGCCGGCAATGCCGGCGTGGCGATACCCAGATTTGCGCTCACGGCAGATGGCCCGGCTTCGGCACGTACGGCGGCTACGGTGAGCTTGTTCCTGTTCCGTATCAATACCTCATTCGTGTGGATAGGAAGTACAAACTGAAGGCGGAAGAATTGGCCCCTCTTACTGACGCCGGTCTCACGCCATACCGGGGAATGAAGAAGTTACGGAGCGCCGGTGTGCTTGGCCCAGACAGAGTGGTGGCCGTGTTTGGCGTGGGCGGTTTAGGCGCATATGCAGTCCAGTATGCCAAGCTCCTGTCATCTGGAGCCACGGTCGTGGCGTTTGCCAGAAGCGACGAAAAGCTCGCCATTGCCAAAGAGAACGGCGCCGATCACGTCATCAATACCAAAGGGAAGTCACTCGCTGATATTCGCAGCGAGCTCCTCAAGGCAACGGGCCACAGCGAGATTGACGCTGGGCTCGACTGCGTCGGCGCGGAAGAAACCATCCAGTTGGGGTTCAGCCTGCTTACGACGTCAGGGGCTCTCGTCTCCGTTGGCCTGGTCGGAAATCGGATTAACATTCCTCTGTTCCCGTTTGTCGGCCGGGAGTTTACCTATCAGGGATCCTTCTGGGGCAACTACAGCGATCTGAGCGAAGTGGTTGCTCTGGCACAAGCGGGAAAGATCAGGCACACACTGAAGCGGGTCCGGTTTGAAGAAGTCAACGAGAACCTCGAGATGCTCCGTGGCGGCGACATCATAGGGCGGGCGGTTCTGATCTTCCATGACGTCGCGGATCGGAACCAGGTCGAGAAAGGAGACATCGTTAACAAAGTGTAAGGCAGTTTTGCTGTCCCATCCGGATTGGAGGGCTCGTGATGGTTTCAGGCAAGGATGTTGAGACAAGAAATAGGGAGGTCATCCAGGCGGCCTTCGAGGCGTGGCGCAATAGAACGGGAAGCATTTTCGATCTGCTATCGCCCGATGCAAAGTGGACGATTGTGGGCAGCACGCCGGTCTCGAGGACCTACACGAGCCGTCAGGAGTTTCTTGACGCCGTGATCAAGCCATTCAACGCGCGTCTGTCCCGCCCCCTGCTACCGACTGTTCGAGGCATCTACGCAGATGGTGACATGGTAATTGCGTTGTTCGACGGAGAGGCGATTGCCCGTGATGGAAGACCGTACAGAAACACCTACACCTGGTACATGCGAATGAGCGAGGGAAATATCGGCGAGGTGATTGCGTTCTTCGATACGATCGCATTCACTGATCTCTGGGAAAGGATCAAGCCTGAATAGGATCAGGGAGCGCCTTTTTCGTGCGGCAGATCACGCTCCGTGTGTTCGATTTGCAAAGGGAGCGGGCGGGCTCTGACGGCTGTTTTCACCCTGCCAGACGGCGCAGTTGAGGGAGGGGCGGCGGCCACCCTACGTCACATGGCCGCCGCGCGTGGCATCAGAACAGCAGCTTCAGACCGAACTGAAGCTGGCGCGGATCATTGGCCTGCGAAGTCACACGGCCGAAGTTAGCTCCGGCATTGACGTTGGTGTTCGGGCTTCCAAAGCGCACGCGGTTAAAGGCGTTGAACGCTTCCGCGCGGAACTGAAGGCGCAGGCGCTCGGCGAGTTGGAACTGCTTGAAGACCGAAAGGTCGACGTTGTTCGTGTGGTGATTGCGCAGGTCTGCG
>JADGHK010000395.1 GCA_019686145.1 Bryobacteraceae bacterium
GTTCAAACTGTCGAATCGCCTTCTCCTGCTCCCCCGCCTTCTTGTACTCGATGCCTAAGTTGAACCACGTGTGAGGGATATCTGGCTGCTGCTTCTGAACTCGCTCAAGTTCGGCAATGCCTTCCCGTGTCTTTCCGGCTCGGAGGAGGGCTAACCCGTAGTTGAGGCGCTCTACCGCGGAGTTGGGGCGGAGGGCAAGCGCTTTTCGAAACTCTTCCACGGCCTGCAACTGCGTCGTGGGATTCTCGTAGAATGCTTTGCCAAGGTTGCGGTGCCGCTGTAGAGCTTCATTCTCTCCCCCTCCACCGCTTTGCGCTGACACAAACCAGAGCAAGCCCACGCCGGCTAACATTGCCGGCCAGAGCCTAATTCTCATTTGGATCATCATCTGTTCACCCAGGCTGTCCGTCAATAATACAAAGCTATTAGGGAGCCCGGGATGCTTTCGGACGAACTGTCATTGCGTCCGCGTCGAGTCCCCACCAACAACCCGACACGCCTCCCGGTAACAAACGCAGTGGTAGTGACGGGCTGAAGTTGTCACAATGGAATAGAGCCAATGGGATCCTTTCGTTTTGCCGTGGCGGCCACCTTCACGGCCGAACCACTTGAACGGCCCCTCCTTTTTTGGGGCGATCAACTGGGTGGGGAATTTGAAGTTCGCTTCGCGCCCTACAACCAGGTATTGCAGACGCTGTTGAACCCTGGAGGTGAGTTTCGCGCAAACACCAAAGGCCTGAACGTAATCTTAGCCAGAGTTGAAGATCTCGGAACAAACGGCCAGGCCGAAAAGGCGGCCCATGAGCTCGTCTCGACAATCCGCGAGGCCGCGCCTTCCCTGGCTTGCCCCCTGGTCGTCGGCCTGTGTCCCCCCAACCCGGAATGCACAAAGAGTGCGGAGTGGCTGGAGTCCCACCGGAAGGTCGAAGAGCTGTTGGCGTCGGCGGTCCGCAAAACCCGGGGAGCTCACTACCTGCCCGACTCCGAGGTCCGGCGCTTGTATCCGGTAGCGGATTATTACAACAGCCAGGGCGATCAGATCGGCAAGATACCGTACACGGAGGCGTACTACTGCGCTCTGGCAACGACGCTCGTCCGGCTTTGCCACGCCTTGCACCGCCCGCCGTTCAAAGTGATTGCCGTCGATTGCGATAACACGCTGTGGAAAGGCATCTGCGGCGAGGACGGACCGGAGGGCGTCGAGATTGACCCGCCGCGGCAGGCGCTCCAGGAGTTTCTGAGGAAGCAGTGGGAGTCCGGCGCGCTGCTTTGTATGGTCAGCAAGAACAACGAGCAGGACGTGCTGGACACGTTCGCTGCTCATCCCTCGATGCCGCTCGAGTTGAGCCACTTCGTCAGCAACCGCATTAACTGGGAGCCGAAAGCGGACAACCTCCGGTCGCTGGCCGAGGAATTGAGCCTGGGGCTCGACAGCTTCATCTTTCTTGACGATAACCCCAAGGAATGCGCGGAGGTGGCGGAAGGCGCTCCCGAAGTGCTGGCGCTGCCCCTCCCCGAGCGGATCGAGGAAACTTCCCGTTTCCTCAATCACGTCTGGGCGTTTGACCGTCCGGTAGTGACGGAGGAAGACCGGCAGCGGAACGCGTCCTACGTGCAGACCCTGGAGTTTGGACGAGAGGTGAAGCGGGCCCGGAACCTGGAGGAGTTCGTTGCCGGACTGAATCTCCAGGTCCGGATCGAGCCGGTCTCCGCCAGCGTTCTTCCGCGGGCCGCGCAGCTCACCCAGCGCACGAATCAATTCAACTGCACCACCATCCGCCGCACCGAGCAGGAACTGCAAGCACTGATGCGCGATGGCTACGAATGCCGGACCGTAGAGGTCGCGGACCGCTTTGGCGAATACGGCATTACTGGCCTCGTAATCACGCATCGCGCCGGCGATGCCCTGCGCGTCGACACATTCCTCCTGAGCTGCAGGGTCCTCGGTCGCAGCGTGGAACACCAAATCATGCGCTGGCTCGGCGAGAAGGCAGCGGCAGACGGATTAAACACTGTCGTTGTTCCATTCATTCCCACTCGGAAAAACTCGCCTGCCAGGCAGTTCCTCCTTGCAATTGCTGAGGGGGAACCAATCTCCACGCAGGACGGTTTCGAGTTCCGCTTTGACGCAGCCCGGCTGAAAGAGCTTCGCTACCAAGCGCCGAAGAAGTCCGATGCGCCGGCAGTCGAAGAAAAGCCCGCGCCGGTAACGGCACAGACACGCTCGGTGGATTACGGCCGAATCGCCCGCGACTACTCGACCGTCGACCGGATCGTCGCAGCCGTCCGCTCTCACGGGTCGGGGCCCGGGACTGCGGTCACAGGAACCGAAACAGAGCAAAAGATCCTGCAGATCTGGAGTGAGATTCTTCAGCGGCCCTGCTCGTCGGTCAACGATAACTTCTTCGACCTGGGCGGCCATTCCCTGCTGGTGGTTCTGTTGCTCATGCGGATTCGCGAGACGTTCGATGTGGAGCTGCCCGTCGATGTCGTTTATTCCGGCGATCTTACGGTGGCTTCCCTGGCGCGGGCCGTGGAGGCGCACAAGCTTGGGATTACCGACCCGGAGGAGTATGCAGAGCTCCTGGCTGAGATCGAGTCGCTTTCCGAAGAGGAGGCACGCGCTTTGCTGATGCGAGAAGATCCGGAGACGACGCACGGCTGATGCGCATTCTGCTGACTTCGAACGCTTCTCACGAGCCCCCTCGGGGCGGTTCCACACGGAGCAATCTTCTTTGGCTGCGAAGCCTCGCCTCGCGAGGCCACGAGTGCCAAGTAGTTTGCCCAGCCTGGAACGCCGCTACGGATTCGACCGTTGAGGTCAACGGCATCCTCATTCACCGCTATGCCGAGCTGCCGAAGCATCCGGCCGTGCTGGCGGAGAGGATTCGCGCATTCTCCCCGGATTGGGTGCTCGTCTCCTCCGAGGACCTCAGTCACTCTCTGCTTTGGCAAGCCGCCTCGGCTGCTCCCGGCCGCATTGTCTACATTGCGCACACGCCCCAGTTCTTCCCGTTCGGACCGGAGAGCTGGAACCCGGACCCGAAGGCCACCCGCATTGTCAGGGAGGCGCGCGCTGTGGTGGCGATTGGGCGCCACATGGCCGGTTATATCGAGCACCACGCGGGAAGGCCGGCGGTTGTGATCCATCCTCCTACCTACGGAACCCCGCCCTACCCGCGCTATTCGAACTTTGGCCGGGGATTCGTCAGTATGATCAACCCCTGCGCCGTCAAAGGCATCGCGATCTTCGCGGAGCTCGCGAAGCGCTTCCCTGACGTACCGTTTGCGGCGCTCAAAGGATGGGGCACAACCAGCGAAGACCGTGCGCTGCTGGAGGCTCTCCCGAACGTACGCCTCCTCGACCCGGTCCAGAATATCGACGATCTGCTTTCGCAAACCACCGTCCTGCTGATGCCGTCCCTCTGGTACGAAGGGTTTGGCCTCATCACGATGGAGGCGATGCTGAGGGGCGTGCCGGTCATCGCAAGCGACTCAGGCGGGTTGATGGAAGCCAAGGAAGGGACCGGCTTTGTCATTCCCGTCCGGCCAATCCTGGAGTATCAGCGGGCCTTCGACGAGAATCACATGCCCAAGCCAGTCGTCGAGGAACAGCAAATCGAGCCTTGGGTGGATGCCCTGCGCACCCTGCTCACGGATCGTGCCTGCTATGAGGCAGAGTCCGCCAGGTCACGTGAGGCCGGGCTC
>JADGHK010000396.1 GCA_019686145.1 Bryobacteraceae bacterium
AATGAAAGGTTATGGTTATTAAGAGTTTGTAGTTGGAACGAAGCCCTGATAAAGAAGGGATCAGACCAGGAAGCCCCAAGGAAGAAGCGACGGAATCAATTCTTCGAAGGGGACGGCGGAGCCTGGGGCAGCGAGAAGTAGAACGTCGTACCGACGTTCACTGTGCTGTCGACCCAAATGCGGCCGCGGTAGCGCTCTACGATTTTCTGGCAAATCGCAAGACCCATGCCCGACCCTTGCACATCCGAGCGAACGCGGTTGAAGATACGGAAGATGCGCTCGTAGTGCTCGGCTGCGATGCCGCTGCCGTTGTCGCGCACCGAAAATACCCAGTACGGATCCTCCTTACGGACGCCAACGTGCACCACAAGCAGCCGCTCCGGGTGCCGGTACTTGATCGCGTTCTGAATCAGGTTCTGAAAGAGCTGCACCAGATGCGCTTCATGGACCAGCACCATCGGCAGACGGTCTGAAGTGATGGTCGCTCTGCTTTCCGCAATCGGCGCGCTCAGATTCTCTATCACCAGCCCGAGCGCACGGTTGGCATCCACCGGCTCCGTCGCCTCCGCACCTGCCGTGTCCGCCTCGATATAGACGAGCAGGTCGTTGATGAGGTCGTGCACACGCTGAGAGCCACGAACGCAGAACGAAAGATACCGGTTCGCTTCCTCATCCAGCTTGTCCCCGTAATTTCGCTGGAGAAGCTGCGCATAGAGGCTCAACTGCCGAAGAGGCTCCTTCAGATCGTGACTCGCGGCGTAGGAGAACTGGCGCAGATCGTCGTTCACCCGCGTCAACTGGCGGTTCGCTTCGCGGAGTTCGTCCTCAACCTGCTTCCGCTCCGTAATATCGATACAGACACCCGCCATGCGCTCCGGCTGCCCCGCGGAATCGAAAAAGACTTTCCCGCGCGCCTCCAGCCAGCGGACCTGGCCATCGGGACGGATGATCCGATACTGGATCCGGTAGGATTTCCTCTCATCTGCGGCAGCTTGAACCGTCGCCACCACGTTGTTCACGTCGTCGGGATGGATCAGCCGCTTGGCCGACTCAATAGTTCCATCGAAGGTTCCGGTAGCGAGGCCGTGAATCTCCTCCAGGCTCGGCGACCACACAACTGCGCCTGTCCCGAAGTGCCACTCCCATGTGCCCATATTCCCGGCTGTCATCGCCAGATCCAGCCGGGCGCCGACCGAACGAAGCTTCTCCTCCGCCTGCAGCCGCTCGGTAATGTCAACCGCGACCGCGCCAACAAGGACGGTTGCATCCGGATCGACGATGGGAAACTTGTTAACGATGAAGTGATGGGGACCGTCCTCCAGAGTGAATGTCTCCATCACCTGTACCGTTTCGCGTTTCTGGATCACTTCCAGGTCGCTCGTGCGAGCAGCGCCGGCAATTTGCGACGGCAGTACTTTGTCATCCGACTTGCCGACGATGTCGGCCGTTCCGCCTCCAAGCAATTTCTCCGCTACGGGATTTGCGTAGACGTAACGGCCTTGCACATCTTTGATGAACGCCGCCGCGGGCAGGTGCCGCATAAAACGCGAAAAGCGCTCCTGAACGCTAGCCAGCGTCTGCCGGATCCGCATGGATTCGGTCACGTCGACCATCGTCCCCAATAGGCGGTCCGGACGTCCGCCCTCATCGGAGATGACATTTCCTGCAATGCTGACCCACCGATACTCACCGGAAGGCAGGCGCACTCGGAACTCATCCCTGCACGAGCCGCGCGTCTCGACAGCCTTGGTTACAACATCACGGACGCGGCCAAGATCGTCGGGGTGGATCAGGTCCGTTGCCGCTTTCCGATCCATGTAGCTGCCGCCGGGCAAGCCAAGGATCTGATACATGCGGCCGGACCAGGTGATTCGGTCCTGCTGGATGTCCCACTCCCACACTCCCATTTGAGCCGCCTGCGTAGCGAGCCGCAGCCGCAGCTCCCGTTCCGCCAGCGCCCGCAGTGAGGCGTGCCGGGCAGCGCTGGCTGCGACGTGGCTGCCGATTGTCGAAGCGAGCATGATCTCGTCGTTGCTGAACTCGTACGGCTTGTCCGAGTACAGCACGAACTTGCCAAGCAAGTGCATTTCATAGACTAGAGGGATGAAAGCGATCGCGCGAATGTTCTCGCGAATAAAAACGGTCGCGTAAGCGGCGAGCGACGGTTCGGCGAGAGCATCGCGGACAACCACGGGCTGCGGGCTGGGATCGTCCGGATTCCACGGCGAGTGCCCTTCCGCTGCCGCGCGATACTCAGGAGTCAGGCCGCGCCAGGCAACAAAACGCATCACCCGATCATCGTCATAAAGCAGGATTGCGCACCGGGAGACGCCAAGAGATTCCTGGAGTGCGTCCAGCGCTTGCTCAAAGAGGGCCGCCGCGTCGGGTACCCGGTTTAACCGGCTGACGAAGCGGTAGAGGAAGGCTAAACGGTCTGCCTCGGTATGGGCAGCCATGCCGTTCACACCTATTATTTTAGATAATCCGGGCTCTCCACGAGGGTGATTCCTGATCCTTCCGGCCGAAAAACGTTCTGATTCTTAAAAAAACGCGGGCAGATTTATTCCGCCCGCAAAGCTGTGAGGGGATCGACTCGTGTCGCCCGGCGAGCGGGCAGATAGGCGGCAAGCACAGCAGTAAGCACCAGCAAGCCGCTGACAGCGCCGTAGGTGGCCGGGTCCACCGGCTTTACCTCGTAAAGGAGAGCTTCCATTAACCGGGTCAGCGGAACGGCAGCCGCAATGCCGCATGCAACGCCGATGCCAGCCAGTATCAAACCGTGCCGGACGAACATCTGTTGAATGCTTTCGTTTGTCGCTCCCAGCGCGATCCGGATTCCGATCTCTTTCGTTCGCTGAGAGACGGTATACGAAATGGAGCCGTAAATCCCTACCAGCCCGAGCAGCAGAGCCATGGCGGCCGAAAGCGTGAGCATCGCAAATGCAAACGAAGTACGGGCAAGGGAGCGGTCGTACACGTCCTTCACTGTGCGGACGTTTGCCAGCGGGACATTCGGATTCACCGACCATACCGCTTTCCGGACGTCCTTCAAAAAGCTCTCGGTTCCCGTGCGAGGACTGCGAACAAGCACCGCGAGATTGCGCGACACATCAATTCCGCTCTCCCACAAATCGCGCTTCAAGAAAGGCCAGTAAACGATCGTTGGAGCCTTTTGATGAACTCCATCATCTCTTTCATCGCTAACAACGCCGATGATTTCGCGCCAAACGCCCTTCGGACTCTCCCGAATCCGTTTCCCCAAAGCCTCGGCCGGGCTATTCCAGTACTCGCGGCAGAGGTTTTCTGAGATGATGACCACCGGGCGCATCTCGTGGACGTCAACCCACGTGAAGTCGCGCCCCGCCAGCAGCCGGGCGCCCATCGTCCGAAAGTAACCGGGCGCGATATGCTTGTAGCGCCGCAGCGGCGGAAGCTGGGTGTCGGAACCTGAGCGGTCTTCGACAAAGACCGGATTGGAGCTACGATCACCATCCATCGTGACGGAACTGGTAAGACTGACGGACGCGACCTCCGGGATCGCAGCGATTCTTTCCACAAAGTCGTGATGCATCCGCGCCACGCGTTCAGGCTCTGCCACCTGAGCGGAGGGAATCGAGACCCGGAACGTCAGCAGTTGCTCGGGTCTCACAAACCCCGGCTGCACCTGGCGCAGGCTGTGCAAGGTGCGGATC
>JADGHK010000397.1 GCA_019686145.1 Bryobacteraceae bacterium
CGGAAGTGCTTGGGGAAGGATTGACCTAGCCTGGAGGCTTCCTGCTTACTTCGCTTGACGGACAGCTCTTTCGTCGCTAACGGTGAGTTTCCAGCGGCCTTTTGCCCGACGGCGCGATAAAACCTCACGGCCGTCCTTACTCTTCATCCGCGCCCGGAATCCGTGAGTCTTGGCCCGCTTGCGATTATTCGGCTGAAATGTACGTTTTGGCATTCTATGACTCCGGGCAGACGACCCGGTTTGACGCACACGTCAGGAGCATCAATCCGGGGACCAGCCCCAAGTTTCAGTATAAAAGTGATTTTTGAAGGGTGTCAAACATTGAGATTTGGCAGTTGTGGACCACTCTGGCATCGAAATCGGAGCCGGCGCATCCAGTTGCCAAACTCAATGCAGATGAGGACGCTAAGAAGCTTACCACATCTTCGTATTTAGTATATACGGCGGCGAATGAGCGTGCAGCTCAGGGTAGCCCGTCCGATACAGTGACTTTGGATTCGGCCTGAAACTTGCGATACCGCGAGTAGACTGTTCGGTTTCTGCCCAGAGAGCCTGTCCGGGGCCTTTGAGCGGCCGGCGGAGAACAATCTTCTGCACAAGCCACACGGAATCCTGCTGCGGCGCGTACCAATACCAGACCCTCGATCCTTTCCGCAGGCGGCCCGCGTCGCGTAAAACCTCGCCTTCCATCTTCACGCGCAGCAGGCTCTCCTTCTCCAGCCAGAGGCGAACCCGCATCGCGTGGGTCTCGAGGTCGCCCAGATCGGTCAGACGAACCTTGGACTTTGGATAGGCCTCCAGCACATACGTGTCGTACCCGCCGACCTTCTCCTCGCCCAGATAACGAACCTGATGAAGGTCTGGAATCCGTGAATAGCGGACGGTGATTCGCGGTCTTTCGGCGCTTGCTGCAGACGTTCCGCCCAAACTGCGCCGTTCCGCCGCAACAGCTTCCATGCGCCGCTGCTCTTCTTCCTGCTCGGAAGGAGACAAAGGGGAGCCGTTCCTCCCCGTCAGCTTGTAGTACGGCTGGTTTTCCAGATAGATGACTTCGTAGCTGGCCGAACTCGTCTCAACGGCAGTTCCTGATCCGGTCAGTGCCCGTTGAGTGACGTCTTCCCTGTAAAGGTAACTGGCCGAACGCCGGCGGTTTTCGGAGTCGCTCCGGATGCTGCGCTCCAGCAGGGACATCGGGTCCAGGTCGCCCGGAAGGGCGGCAGCCGCCACGGCGAAGAGTACAAAGCCAAGCTGCCAAGCTACTCTGATCATCGAAGGACCCGCTTCCGGCCATCCTTCCCCATCCAGTGCGGCAGCGCCCCGAGCAGCGGTGAAACAGCAGCAGCGATACGACTTACCGCCCTTCCGCCTCCAGGAAGCGCTCGACTTCGAGTGCTGCCATGCAGCCTGCTCCGGCAGCGGTAATCGCCTGGCGATATACCCGGTCCTGAACGTCGCCTGCGTGGAAGACCCCAGGGACACTCGTCCGCGCGCCGCCATAGGAGACGATATATCCGTCCGCGTCGAGATCTACCTGTCCTACAAAGGGCTTTGTGTTGGGAATATGGCCGATGGCGACGAAGAATCCGTCTACTTCCCGAATACATTCTTCGCCCGTGGCGAGGTTACGAAGCTTCACGCCGGTCACATACCCTTTGTTGACGTCGTACACCTCGTCGACCACTGTGTTCGTGATGAAAATGATTTTCGGATGTGCCTGCGCCCGCTCCAGCATGATCTTGGAAGCGCGGAACTGATCGCGGCGGTGCACGATGGCCACTTCGGTAGCAAAGCGAGTCAGAAACAAGGCTTCTTCCATGGCCGAATCTCCGCCCCCGACGACCATGACCTTCTTTCCGCGATAGAAGAAGCCGTCGCAGGTGGCGCACGAACTGACGCCATGACCGATCAGCTTCTGTTCGGACTCCAGTCCGAGCCAGCGGGCAGATGCACCCGAAGCGATGATGACTGTCAGCGTTTCGATCCACTCACCGTCGATATTCAGGCGAAAAGGGCGTCGCGACAGGTCCGCCTCAATTACCGAGCCGTGAATGTACTCAGCGCCGAAATTTTGGGCCTGGCGTTTCATGTTTTCGACCAGCTCCGGCCCGTGGATACCCTCCGGGAAACCCGGAAAGTTTTCAACCAGACTTGTGAGAGAGAGCTGCCCGCCCGGCTCATGTCCGCCCACAACGAGGGGTTTCAGATTAGCGCGTGCTGTATAAATGGCAGCCGTATTGCCGGCGCAGCCGGATCCGATGATTACTACATTCCGCATGAGGAGACCTGAACATTATGATGCTCACAAATTGCACAAGGGCTCTGCAAGGGGCAGAGTGCAACGGGCAGAGAATGAGAGCGCCGCGATTCAGCCGAGCCGGCTGACGATCTGGTAAGCCGCCAGAGCGCTGACGTAGGCCAAACCGCTCATGTATGCAAACTGCACGACCGGCCATTTCCATCCGCCCGTCTCACGGCGGACGACGGCAATCGTAGAGATGCACTGCATCGCGAACGCAAAGAAGATCAGCAACGCCACCGCTCCGGCAAGGCTCAGATCCTGCTGAAGCGCCTGCTGAAGTCCTTCGGTCTCGCTTTCGCCCTCCATTCCATAGATCGTTCCCAGAGTACCGACGATCACTTCACGAGCGGCCAGCGAGGTAATGAGGCCGACCCCTACCTTCCAGTTGAAACCGAGAGGCTGTATCAGCGGTTCGACGCTCTTGCCGATTGCGCCTGCGATGCTCTCCTCGATCGGGGGCGCCTGGCCATCCTTCATCGGGAAGCTTGCCAGAATCCACAGCAGGACCGTCACACCCAAAATGACCGTGCCGGCGCGCCGGAGGAAAACCTTCGCACGATCGATCAGCCGCAACCCGATGGATTGTACGGTGGGCCAGCGATACGGCGGCATCTCCAGCACAAATGGAGTCCGGTCGCTTTTGAGGATCGAGGACTTGAGAATGCGCGCGGTTACTACGGCCGCGAGGAAGCCAATCACATAGAGGGCAAGCATCGCAGCCGCACGCAGCCCGAGAACAGGGCCGAGCAGCGGCCGGTCCGGCAGGAATGCCGCGATGATCAATGTGTAGACCGGAAGACGCGCGGAGCACGTCATGAAGGGAGCAATGAGGATTGTTGCGATTCGGTCGCGCTTGTTCTCAATCGTCCGGGTGGCAAGGATGGCAGGGACAGCGCATGCATAGGCGGACAGAAGCGGAATGAAGCTCTTACCCTGCAATCCAACCTTCGCCATCGTCCGGTCGGCAATGAGAGCGGCGCGCGCGAGGTACCCCGAATCCTCCAGAATCCCAATGAAAAGAAACAGCAGGAGGATCTGGGGAAGAAACACAACCACAGACCCAACCCCGCTCCAGACGCCGTCGATCAGCAGCGAGCGGACGGGCGAGTCAGGCAGCAGATTTGCAATCCACTGTCCGCTTACGGCGATCGCATCTTCAACCGCGTCCATCATCGGCTCCGCCCCCGTAAAGATGGTCTGAAAGACGGCAACAACCACCACCAGAAAGATCAGCGGTCCGAGGACCGGATGCAGAAATACGCTGTCGAGGCGGCGGGTCCAGAGGGGAGGCGCCGGAGAACGATAGCGCGCCTGGCTGCCAACCGCCTGAGCCCATTGCCGGCATCGCGGCACGTCCTGCAGGACGGGCAACTGCACGGGGG
>JADGHK010000398.1 GCA_019686145.1 Bryobacteraceae bacterium
CGAAGAGCGAATTCTGCGAGCAGCAGGCCGCGCAGGACGAAAGCGCGAAGAGATCACGCTCGTTGCTGTAACCAAAGTCTTTCCGGCATCCGTGATCCACGAAGCTTATGCGCTGGGCATTCGCGACTTCGGGGAGAATTATGTCCAGGAATTCGAGAGGAAGGCGCCGGAGGTAGCAGCACTCGCGGGCGCCCGCTTTCATCTCATTGGCCATCTGCAATCAAACAAGGCGAAGAAGGCTGCTTCCCTTTTCCAGTTCATCCACACCGTCGACACGCCGAAACTGGCCCGGCGCCTGAATGAAACAGGCGCTCGTCTCGACGTCTTCGTGGAAGTGAAGCTTTCCGAAGAGGAGGCCAAAAGTGGCGTTGCACCCGGGAATCTTTCCGAGCTGATCGAGGTGATCCGGGAGTGCTCCAACCTCTGCCTTCGGGGACTCATGACTATGCCGCCGTGGAGCGAGAACGCCGAAGACTCGCGCCCCTACTTTCAGCGCCTTCGGAAGCTCGCAGACGAACACCGGCTGTCCTGGCTTTCGATGGGCATGTCGAATGATTTCGAGGTAGCTATAGAAGAAGGGGCAACGCACATTCGAGTCGGGACAGCCTTATTCGGACGCAGGAAGAAGATTTGACTGTCGGATTCTTCTCGCCCCTGCCACCCGCCAAGACGGGAGTCGCCGATTACTCCGCCGCTCTACTCGATGCCTTGAAACGGGAGGTGTCCGTTCGCGTCGGTTCGCGGGCCTGTGATGTTGCCTTGTACCATTTGGGCAATAACCGGCTGCACAACGAAATCTATTCGCTGGCGATCCGTCGGCCTGGCGTCGTGGTGTTGCACGACGCCGTCCTGCATCACTTCCTGCTCGGACGGCTGACGGAAGAGGAGTATGTTGCGGAGTTTGTTTTCAACTACGGCGCCTGGAGTCTGCCGCTGGCGCGGAGCTTGTGGCGCGAGCGCGCACGGTCAGCCGCTGATCCGCGCTACTTCGAGTACCCCATGCTTCGCCGTATCGCGGAATCCTCGATGGCGGTGATCGTTCATAATCCGGCTGCCGCATCCGCCGTTCGAAAGCACGCGCCCAATGCCCAGGTGTATGAGGTTCCTCATCTGTTTCCCGAAGCGGTCCGTCCCAGCGTTCAGGAAGTGGCAGCTATCCGGTCTTCGCTTGGAATACCCTCGAAAGAGTTCCTCTTTGCAGTCTTCGGCCACTTGCGGGAATCCAAGCGGCTCTCGACGGTGCTGAGGGTGTTTCGACGGATGCGCCGGGAAGGGGAGAACGTCGGACTTCTGATCGCGGGCGACTTCGCTTCATCGGATCTGGAGCGGTCTTTGTCCCCCTGGCTTTCCTCGCCCGGCATCTACCGGGTTGGATATACCCCAGCCCGGCTTTTCTGGACCCTGGCGGCGGCCGCAGACGCATGCATCAACTTGCGGTATCCCACAGCAGGAGAAACCAGCGGCATTACGATCCGTCTGATGGGAATTGGCAAGCCTGTGCTGCTGACATCAGCAGAGGAAAATTCGCGCTATCCGGAAGCGGCCTGCATCCGGATTGATGCCGGGTTATCCGAAGAGGACATGCTGGCTACCTTTATGCGCTGGCTCGCCAGATTCCCGGGGCACGCACGAGAGATCGGGGCTCGCGCTCAACAATACATTGCAGTCCATCACTCTCCTGCCGTGGCTGCTGCCCGCTATGCCGAAGTGTTACAGAACATAAACACGCAGATGCGGGCAAGTAATCGTCAAAAGATCGCCATTAACACTAGTTACTAAACTGCTCGTCGCAATTCAGTTTGTGCTAACTTCGTCCGTTCATCTGACGATTTCCCAGGGCAGGGCGGAGAAGCAGAGAGCGCAGGAAATACAGATAGCGGAAGATAGCAAACCGTTATATCTAGAGTTAGTACTATACGTCCCACATCTAGAATTCGATTCACTGCTCGTATCCCCAGATATCGTGACTTACCAGGATATCTTCCCCTCACTTAGTGGCTTTCGTCCCGGAGAGCCAAATGGAGCCAGGGGTTGACCGACCCACCGTGCCGCCCCCCGACCGGCTGATTGACGGACCGGTCCCGGCCGCGATAGCCTGAAACTGTCTAGCGGCGCGGTAGCCAAGTGGTAAGGCAGAGGTCTGCAAAACCTCCATCACCGGTTCGAATCCGGTCCGCGCCTCCAACCCTCGCCTCCCCGGGGCAGGGTCGCCATCCGAAACCGCAGCTCAGTGGCGCGGTAGCCAAGTGGTAAGGCAGAGGTCTGCAAAACCTTTATTCGCCGGTTCGATTCCGGCCCGCGCCTCCAAACGTACCGTTTCACCAGCGCAAGATCCGGTCCGTTGTTCCTTCCGGTCTCCGTTCGCCGCTGCAGATCTGCCATCCCCGGGACAAGCGCGCAGTTTGCCGTCTCAGCATAGCGCCGCCCGGCGGCCGGGATCAGAGATGCAACGAGTGGAGAATGCTCCTCTTTCTGCTGCGGTCAGGAGGCGGCTACATTGAGATCTTCGACCGTATCCGGCGCAGCCGCAGCACGCTTTTGGTTAGCCGAGAGGTTGCGGCTGAACTTAGGAGCGTAGCAGCCGGCTTCGTATTTGATTACAACCGGATCCTTAACGCCTGTAGAATTGTAATACTCTTTGATTCTGTTCCGAAGACGTCTCGCTTGCACCCGTACAATCGTATCAAGCCTCGGATCGAAACTTGCCGGTTTTCCAAACACTTCAATTCCCAAAACATACTCCTTCAGGCTCGCGCTGTCCCCCTTCAGAGCCCTGTCGCAGGTGAAGAGGAACAACTGGCGCAGCCGTGGGGACTTGGAAATCTGCGGAGAGCTGAGAATGAGCCCGATTTGCTGGCGGATTTCAGCGTGGCTCGGTTGCGCTACAGCTTCGGGTATATGATCAGTCACTTGCAGCTCCAGTTCAGGCATGGCAATACATGGGAGTTCCGTTGCAGCAATCCTTACAGCAACTGCTCGGTAATTCGATCTCGGGTTGTTGACGTGGATCGAGCTCTGCCGGATTCTACATTTTTCAATCTTCATTCTCCCTTGAGCCTATCCTCAACTACGTCAATTTTAATCCTTGTGGTCTTAATAGTAAGTACTAGTTGCACGCAAGATACTGATTACACTAAGTTGTCACGGTGACAGGCAGACGCCTCTATTGACGGCTTCTTCCTTGATAGCCCAGACTTGAAAATGTTCTTGTGCAGTGCATCCCAAAGCCGAGATGTACTGATATGGCGGTAGCCTATCCGAGACGCGCTCCTTCGAGTTAGTTCCCATGAAGCTGCGTCCCCTGCCACTCGCTCCGCCATGAGATTTCACCGCGAAATGAACGAGTGCAGTTGAAAGGCTCAGAGAGGATGAAATCCGCCCGCCCACGCAGTCGTCTGATTAGTTTTCGAGTATCGCAGGACGAGTACGAAAACGTACGGAACGCCAGTATCCTGTTCCGGTCGCGCAGCCTGTCGGACTTCGCGCGCCTCGCCCTCATGACCGTTGTCGGAGAGACGGTGCAAGCAGGCCGCCCCACGCGATTGCCGCTGGAAGGCGAAGCAGCCTTCCGGCAGCTGAGCAGCGAAGTCCGTCACCTTGCTGGACTTGTGGAGGGTCTCGTACGTTCGGCTGGATCGAATCCAGACAAGGAATAGCACAACGCGCTCTTTCGTGTTTCTG
>JADGHK010000399.1 GCA_019686145.1 Bryobacteraceae bacterium
AAAGCTCAGGCAGTACGAGTGGGGCGCGCGGATTGCGGACGAGCTGGCGCGTGACGAAGGACTGCTCGCCGCGGGAAGGCAGAGTTTCACAAGATTGGGAGGGCTTTTCACGGGTCTTCTGGGAGTGCTTGGGCAGGCGGTTTTCGTGCTCGTGGTCGGCCTTTACTTTGCTGTGAGACCGGAGCCTTATTTGAGGGGGATCGTCCGGCTGCTCCCCAGGTCCGGACGCGAGCGAGCCTGTCACGTATTGAGCGCGTTACGCCACACGCTGCTTTGGTGGCTCGTCGGACAGGCCACCGTGATGATATTCGTCGGCGTGGCGGTGACGATAGGCCTTGCCCTCCTGGGCATTCCAATGGCTCTTGCGCTGGGCATCCTCGCCGGCCTCCTCGACTTCGTTTCCTACATCGGCCCCATCGCTGCGGCGGTTCCGGCGGTTCTGGTGGCTCTCGTCCAAAGTCCGGCGGATGCGCTCTATGTGATTGTCCTATACGTCATCGTGCAACAGGTGGAAGGCTACGTCGTGGCGCCAATTGTGCAAAGCCGGGCTGTTCACCTGGAGCCCGCCGTGTCGATTACGGCTCAAGTGGCCCTGGGCCTGTTAGTCGGCCCCATTGGTGTGCTCCTTGCCATTCCCCTGACGGCGGCCGGACTTGTCGTCGTCAAGATGCTGTATCTCGAGGACACCCTGGGCGAAAGAACGGATGTCGCAGGCGCCGACGACGCAATCTGCGAGCCGCAGCTCTTCTGATTCTTGCTTGTATCTTTAATCTGAAATATTCTATTGCAATCGGGCAATCTTAATGCAAGAATCTTGAAAATCTGCCAAGCAGGAGTACGGCAGCGCACCGCCTGAGCGAAACGCCTACTGCCAAAGGCGTTCGTCTGTTTCCGGCTGTCTTTGCTGGCCTGCAGATGGGGAAGGTCTAATGAGAGAGTTACTTTTTCGCACAACTGCGCTCGTCTTGATGGCGGTCGCGAGCCTTGTCGCGCAGCTGGAGACTGGCACGATCTCCGGGGTCGTCACGGATCCCCAGGATGCCGCGGTGGCGGGCGCCACGGTTGAAATTCGCAACACTCGCACGAACGCAATCTTTCGCACAACGAGCAACGAGAGTGGAAACTATGTCGCCCCCAACCTGCCAGTGGGCGAATACGAGGTGACGGCGCAGCATGAGGGGTTCAAGCGGATTGTGCGGAGCGGCATTACGCTCCAGGTGAACCAGAATGCGCGGCTGGATCTCAGGCTGGAAGTCGGCCAGTTGGCGGAGACCGTGGAAGTTGTCGGTGAGGCGCCGCTCGTGGATACGGGATCCGCAACCATCGGCGCTGTGATTGAAAACCGCCGCGTGCGCGACCTTCCCCTGAACGGGCGCAACGCATTGGCTTTGACGCTGTTGAACCCGGGAGTCATCTCTAATGCAGGGCCGACGAACTCCGGATTCGGGGACCGCGGGGTTCAGATCTCGTCCATCAGCATCAATGGTGGCCCCAGCGCCATGAATGCGCAGATGCTGGACGGGAATAACAACATTCTGAGCTACGTGGGAGAAGTGGGTGTGCCGCCTGCTGTCGACGCAGTCGAAGAGTTCAAGGTGCAGAGCGGGCCGATGTCCGCCGAGTTCGGATTCACCGCCGGCGGCGCCGTCAACCTCGTGACGAAATCCGGGACCAACGAGTTCCACGGTACGCTGTACGAATTTCTGCGGAATGACAAGTTCGATGCACGCAAGACCTTTGCTCCCCGCCGTCTCCCGCTGCGATACAACCAGTTTGGCGGCTCCATTGGCGGTCCCGCCATCAAGGATCGTACATTTGGATTTTTTAACTGGGAGGAATACCGCCTTCGCTCTTCTGACCCTCGCATTACCAGCGTGCCGATCCAGGAGTTCCGGGAGGGTGATTTCAGACGCCTTGCTACGTCCGCGGGCGCCCCGATCCCAATCTACGATCCCGCTACAACCCGCCCGAATCCGAACGGCTCGGGATTAATCCGGGATCAGTTCCCGAATAACATCATTCCAGCGAGCCGGTTTGATCCCATTACGCCAAACATTCTCGCCTTCTGGCCCGCACCCAACCGCGAACCGACCAATCCGTTCACGTTCGCGAATAACTTTCAGGACGAGAACAAGACCATTACGGACTGGACTCAGTTCAACATCCGTGTGGACCACCGGTTCAGCGATTCGAACTCCATGTTCTTTCGCTACACGCATGCCCGCCACTACACCGCGGGGAACTCAATCTTCACCGATCCGACTGTTGGCCAGAACCGGGAGGACACGCAGATGAACCGCAATATCATGCTCTCCGATACGCACACGTTCTCTCCGACTTTGCTCAACAACCTGCGAATCGGAGTGATGCGGCAACACTTCCTGTTTCAGGCAGTGAACGCGGGAAAGGGGTGGCCGCGGAAGTTGGGATTGCCTGAGATTGTCCCGAACGACCAGTTCCCCCAACTGGAATTCGGCTACGGAATGATCGGAGGGCAGGCGTACGGCGAGCGGGGTTCGCTGAACTGGGACATCCAGGATATGGTCACTAAGATTCATGGCAACCACACCATGAAGATTGGGTACAACCACAGGATTCTCTACGGCGGCAACCAGCAGGGTTCAGCACTCTCTGGTAACTTTGTCTTCAGCGGCCTGACCACGAACCCGCAAGCTGCGGCGGGCACCGGTTCCAATCTTGCCCAGTTCCTCCTTGGTGAGGTGAGCTCCGCCAACATCGATCGCATTCTTGGCAATTCCTTCCACGGAACGGCAATCAGCGCGTTCTTCCAGGATGACTGGAAAGTTTCCCGCCGCCTGACGCTGAACCTGGGATTGCGTTGGGACTGGCAACAGAAGCCTTACGAGCGGAATAACGGCCACATCAATTTCGACCCCAGCCTTCCGAATCCGGGCACGCCATTTATGGGGCAGGTTGTCTATGCTGGCCGGAACGGTCAGCCCCGCGCGTTTCAGGAGGAAGATTATCTCGACTTCGGCCCGCGGTTCGGATTCGCCTGGGACATCTTCGGCAACGGAAAGACGGTCTTCCGCGGCGGCTATGGAATCTTCTATCCATCCATCTTTTTCCGCACATTCATGGGGAACACGCAGCTCTTCTCCAACACGTCGACAAGCTGGGTGGCGCAAGGACCGGGACAGCGCGCGTTCCGGTTCGCCGACGGGTTCCCCTCGCCGCCGCTGGAGTCGCCCGGAGCGTCCGCCGGCCCCCTGGCATTGCTTGGACAGAGTGTGTCAGTGACGGAATCGAAAGGGGCAACTCCGCTCAGTCAACAGTGGAGCGCAAGCCTTCAGCAACAGATCGGAAACTGGTTTTTTGATGCTACTTACTCCGCCAACAAGGGCAATGGCTTTGCTGCCAACGGCTACAACCTGAACCAATTAGATCCGGAAATTCGCGCGGAGCTTGGTCAGCGCTTATTCAATCCGGTTCCGAATCCGTACGCCGGGCTCGTTCCCGGCGGATTGGGCGCCGCGACCATCACACTTGAGCGCTCGCTGCTGGCCTTCCCGTACTATAACAGTGTCACAATCCGTAACCCGCTCCTCGGCAACTATACGTCCCATCAGCTCCAGTTGAACGTTCAGAAGCGGATGCGTAACGGTCTGCTGGTGAACGTCGCCTACACGACGGGCAAGAGAATGAGCGATTC
>JADGHK010000400.1 GCA_019686145.1 Bryobacteraceae bacterium
TGTATACGACGCGCTCCCAGAAACTTGCGTTTACTTCATACCGCTCCGACGCGGCGAGATACCGCACGAAACGGCATGCCGAATCCGGAACCCACAAGGGGCCGGCGGCGAACATACCGAAGCAGACGAACGCACTCAGTGTAGCAATTGCAGCCCGCCTTCGCTTCGATTTGTGCCTGATTCCGCTCACACCTATAGAGACGTAAGCGCGGCAATTTGGTTAGCAGAAGATTACGATTCGAGCGCTTGTTTCAAATCCCGGGCAAAGCGGCGCATGCTCTCCACCTGCTCAGGCGCGGCCGCCTGCTCCAGACCTTTTGCGACGAAGAAGGGATTCCCGTTCCGCCAGACCAGCACGGCGAATCCTTTCTCCGTCATGAGTCCAGGAGAGCCGATCCGGCCGAACCCCGCCTCGGTGCGCTCGACGAGGGCGATAAAACCATCACGCTCCAGGAAGAAATGGCTTTGCACGCCTTCGGCAGGAAGGATCTGTATGCCGGCCTCGGCAAGGCGTTCCAGTTTCTCGAGCATTACATTTTGTAACGGCCGAGGTCCTCGTCGTTGAGGCCTTCGAGCCAGCGCCGCAATTCCTCGTTGTTGACCTTGTCGTTCACCGCGTTCGCTGTCTTCGAGGATTTCAGCACGGAATCGTCCACGAAGATCGGGCAATCGAGACGCAGGGCCAACGCGAGGGCATCGCTCGGGCGGGAGTCGACGCTGATGAGTTCGCCGTCCTTCTCGAGCCAGATCAGAGCGTAGAAGGTATCATCCTTCAGCTCATTCACCACAACTTTGCGGACGCCGGTATTGAGTCCGAGCAGCAGGGTCTTGATGAGGTCGTGCGTCATCGGCCGCGGGGTCGAAACCTTCTCGATTTCGAGCGCTATGGCGTTGGCCTCATAAATGCCCACCCATATCGGGAGGACAGTGTTGCCAGTCGCATCCTTCAGGATCACGATTGGCATGTTCGTCACCGGATCCATCATCAATCCGCGGATCTTCATTTCGACTTCCATAGCTTCCCCCTCCCAACCATTACACCAGATTCACCGGCTCGCCGACGAGCGAGTTCGGACCGGAACGTGTCACACGGGCATCCAGGTAGCGGCCGAGCAGATTCGCTTCCTCACCTTGAGGATGAGAAAAGTTCAGGACCCGATTCTGCGAAGTTCTGCCGATCCACTGGCCGGTAGCGCGGTTAAACCCTTCGACGAGCACCTCCTGGATGGATCCGATCAGCTCCGCGTTGCGCCGGATCTGGATTCCGCGCTGCTTTTCCTGCAGAATCGTCAGGCGCCGCCCCTTTTCCTCTTCGCTGAGGTGATCGTCAAGGGCGATCGCGGGAGTATTCGGTCTCCGGGAGTATTTGAAACTGAACAAAGAGTCGTACTGCACTTCGTCCAGGAGCGATAACGTCTCTTCGAAATCCGCCTCGGTTTCGCCGGGAAAGCCAACAATGATGTCGGTGGTAATGGCGATATTCCTGTGAGAATTCTTGATCCACTCAATGCGCCGCATGTATTCGTCCCGCGTATAGAGGCGCTGCATGCGGTTGAGAACAGCGGTCGATCCGGACTGAACAGGAAGATGGATATGATTACAAAGCACGGGATTCCTGTCCATGACGTCCACAATCTCTTTCACGAAATCCCTGGGGTGGGACGTCGTGAAGCGCACGCGCCGCAGCCCGGGGATCTGCGCGACTTTTTCGAGCAATGACGCAAAGTCCAATCCCGCTGGCGAGGGATCCCGGTAGCTGTTCACATTCTGCCCGAGCAACTGGATTTCGGTGTACCCGGACTCAGCCAGCATCCGCGCTTCGTTGAGGATGCTCTCGCTGGCGCGGCTCCGCTCGGGACCGCGAGTAAATGGCACGACGCAGTAGGCGCAGGATTTGTCGCAGCCTTCAATGATGGTGATGTACGCCCGGTGTGGATTGTCGCGCCGGGCGAAGGGAGTCTCAAACGTATCCTCGGTATCGAGGTTCAGGCCGGTCACCCGCTGGTTTCCGGCCTCCAGCTGGACCAGCAGCTCGGGCAGCTTGTTGTAGCTGGCCGAACCAACGACCATGCTGACGTGGGGCGCTTTTTCAAAGATCCGCTCGCCCTCCTGTTGCGCCACACACCCTAGAACGGCAAACTTCTTGCCTTTGCCCAGGTCCCTTTTAAAGCTGGAAAGGCGGCTGAAAACCTTCTGTTCTGCCTTGTCCCGGATGCTGCACGTGTTGTACAGCACGAGGTCCGCTTCTTCCGGAGTGTCTACCTGCGAGTAGCCCTCGGAAACCAGGGTGCCAATGACTTTCTCGGAGTCATGCACATTCATCTGGCAGCCAAAGGTCTCAATGTAAAAGGTTTTCATAGCGCCCGACAGTACTTTTATTATAGACGTCCGCCTGCGCGCTTCGTTCGATCACCGGACGGATCCGGCGACCAAAGTGGGTGTGGAAACTGCTCCGGGCGAGACGGCCCTAAAAACCGCCGCGGGGCCGGTAGCCGGGACGCGCGGAGACGCGGTATTTCTTACCCGGGTCGGACACAATCTCGACGCTGATCTTCCGGAACCCCTCGTTCGGATTCATCGCCGGGTAGTAGGTGACCGTATAGGAGTTGCCAAGGTCCTCGCGGATGGACTCGAACGCCTCCACCTGCTTTTGCCAGGTCTTGGCGAAATACGCCTTACCACCTGTTCTCGAGGAAATGCGCCGGAACACGCCGGCCGAGATCGGGTCCTTGTTCACCTCGCTCGTCGAGATCACGTAGATGGGAATGCCCTCGTCCTCCGCCACGGCGCGGACGTCGTCGGGAGCCACCATGCTGGCGTTGTCCGGACCGTTGGAGAAAACGATCACGACCTTGCGGCCCGGGACTTTGGCCGCATCCCGCAGCGTCAGGAGCAGTGCGTTGTAGAGAGCGGAGTCGTCGCCGGCCACGGCTTTCCTCAGGCCCAACAGCGCCTGGCTCCGGTCGCGAGTCAGGGTGGCAGCCCGGGAGAGATTGCGGCTATAGGTGTAGACGGCGATGGAATCGGCACGGTCGAGGCCTCGCACAAAATCGGCGATGGCGTCCGACGCGTACACAAAGCCCCGATACATATAGTTACTGGTGTCAAACAGGACAAAGACGTTCGTTCCTACAAATGCGTCGGCTGGAGCACGGTCCTCCGTGCCGCCGGTAATTAACGGACGAACGGATCCGTCATCGAGCACTTGAACGGGGGGCTTATTGCCTTCGGCAAAGGTAGCGATCTTTTGTACGATTCCATCCTCGAGGATGCGGAAATCGCTCGGTTTAAGGCCGTTGATGTATCTGCCCTTGCTATCAGTAACCGTAAAGCTCAATACCACCAGCTCGACCTTGACACGGAAAACAGGCCGCTGCGAATCCTGCGCTGCAAGGGGACCAGGGAAGAGCAACACCGAGCTGCCAACCCACGCAGCGGCAGCTCCAATGAGCCAAAGATTGCGGATTGACTTCACCTTACCTCCTGATTTCCTTCAACGACGTAATGGCGTTGCACCTATTGCAACGAGGCTTTCTGCTCTGCCGCCATCATCTGCCTGGCCGTTGCCCGCACCTCGTCCCCGACGACACGGAGCGACCGGAGCAGGGCGGGCCAATCTTCCAGGTGAGTGGCGAATATCCTCTCCACAGTCTTCTGCGTCCACTCCGGGAC
>JADGHK010000401.1 GCA_019686145.1 Bryobacteraceae bacterium
GGTTTCGGTCTGGCTTCGTAGATCGTGCACCGGTTTTCGCGCAAGAAGATGCAGGCTCCGTCCACCTGACGGAGGATTCGCCCGCCCGTCACTTCCAGATCCATCGATGTATAGCGCTGTATTACTTCGTCGGACGAGCATTCGAGGAAGCCGGCGATCCTTTTGACGTCCTCGGACGTCACGCTCACCAGAGTCATCCGGCAGCAGTTGGCGCAAGTAGTGCAGTCGATCTCCTTCGATACTTCGGCTGCAAGTATATGAAACGGCTCTTCCGGCAGGTGCTTCGACCGCATCAGTCGCCGGAACTCGAGGTTCTCCGCATCCTTTTCTTCGCTCTTGCGGCGAATCTCGTCGAGGTCAACGATGAGCGGTGGGAGGTTTTGCGTAAAGAGCCCCTTTAGGTGGGACCCGCATTCGCTCGAGCTCGTTACATCGGATTTTCAGATTTATATCAGATTTATAAACGATAGGGCGGGGTGCTCGGTGGATCGCGGCCAGCACAGGCGCTTCCATTACTTGTTTGCTGTTCGGAAGTAGGCGACAAGAAAGAGCAGCCCGAAGGCCAAATCGAGGGCTGCGAAGGGGAGGAGGCGCATTGCTACCCGTCCTTGCCCAAAGAGGATAGGAATCGTCAGGCCGTAGCTGAGTTTTTCGAGCACCGCTGGTAGCATCATTATCCGTAATCCCTTTGGATCCCGCGCGATCAGCAGGAATGCAACCTGCCAGGCTAGCGCGACGCCGATGAAGCCGTAGTAAAACTCCGGATGTGTTACGGGCGGAGGAGTATCAAGCCCTACGCGGGTCTCCAAAAAGTACATGGGAACCACAAGCAACAGGCCGTAAATTCCAGCCAGTGTGAAAGTCCTCTTGGCGAATCGCATGATACCTGTAACGCGGAAACTGTCAAGGGGAACGGCTCAGAGTTCCGATATCCGATCCTCTCGTAAGCCCTCGGTCCGTCGAAGCGTTCCGGTTCGATAGCCCCGGAGTCGTCCTTCTAACAAATTACATGACCTAGTGAGAGTGGCGCGGAACAATTGACTTGAGATTCCGATACTTCACCGCAAACTCAAGGCACGCGCCGCTTTCGAGCTGTCCGACGTGCGCGCGGTACAGCTCCTGCCAAGGTGAATCGTGCTGGATCTCCTGCTGCGCAAGCTGGCGGCGGCGCTCGGCGATCTCTTCATCGCTCAGCAGCACATCCACTCTGCGATTGCGTAAGTCCACTTTCACTCTGTCCCCGGTCCTCAGAATTGCGAGATTGCCTCCTGCCGCCGCCTCCGGTGACGCATTGAGGATGGAAGGGCTGTCGGAGGTGCCGCTCTGCCGCCCGTCGCCCATGCAGGGCAGCATGCGCGTACCTTTCTTGACGAGATAGTCGGGCGGCGTCATGTTCACAACCTCTGCCGATCCGGGATACGCGACGGCGCCAGCTCCCCGGATTACGAGCATGCTCGTCTCGTCGATCTCCAGCGAAGGGTCGTTGATTCTCCGCCGGTAATCCTCCGGCCCATTGAACACCACTACGCGGGATATGAAGCAATCTTCGGAACCCGGCGTCGACAGGAAGCGCCGGCGAAAATCCTCACTGATGACGGACGTCTTCACGAGCGCGGAATCGAACAGGTTTCCTGTTACGACGAGGAATCCGGCCTTCTCCTTCAGCGGCTGGCAGTATGGCCGGATGATGTTGGTATCGAGAGAACGGGCGTTGCAGTAGTTTTCACCCACGGTCTTGCCTGTGACCGTCAGGGCATCCGTATGGATCTTACCGGCTTGCATCAGTTCGCCGATGATCGCCGGAACGCCTCCTGCGCGATGAAATCCTTCGCCCAGGTACTGGCCAGCGGGTTGGATGTTGGCAAGAAGCGGGATGTCATGACCGACGGTCTCCCAGTCCTGTACGGTCAAGGGAACCCCAATATGCCGAGCAATCGCGATGAGGTGCGGCGGGCAATTGGTGGATCCGCCAATCGCTGAATTCACGACGATCGCATTTTCGAAGGCCTTGCGCGTCAGAATCTTGTCCGGTGTCAAGTCCTCGCGGACCATCTCCACGATGCGTTTGCCTGTTTCGAAGGCCATCTTGGCTCGCTCTCCGTAGGGAGCGGGAATGGCGGCGCAGCCGGGCAGGGACATGCCGAGCGCTTCTGCGAGCGAGTTCATGGAAAGCGCCGTGCCCATTGTGTTGCAGTGGCCGGCGCTCGGAGCCGATGCGCATACCATATCGATCAGCTCCTCTCCATCGATCTCTCCCGCGGCCAGCATCCGGCGAGCCTCCCACAACGCCATGCCGGACCCGGCCAGTTTGCCCTTGAAATAGCTGTCAATCATTGGCCCGCCGGAGAGGACAATCGCAGGCAGATTGACGGTCGCCGCGGCCATCAGCAGCGCGGGCGTTGTCTTATCGCAACCCGTCATGAGGACAACGCCGTCGAGCGGGTAGCCGCAGAGAATCTCGACCAGGCCCAGGTAGGCGAGGTTCCGGTCCAGAGCGGCTGTTGGACGCCGGCAGCTCTCCTGGAGCGGATGAACAGGAAACTCGAATGGAAAACCTCCGGCCTCGCGAATACCATCCTTCACTCTGCTGGCCAGGCTGACATGGATCCGGTTGCAAGGGGTCAGATCGCTGCCTGTCTGCGCGATGCCGATAATGGGACGCCCGGATTGCAGTTCCTTCCGCGTAATCCCATAGTTGTTGTAGCGTTCGAGATAGACCGCCGTCTCTCCCGGCTCGGTCATATCGTTGAACCAGATCTCGCTACGAAGCCGTTTTCCGTTCCCGTTCATTTCTTTAGACATGGAGGTTGCGCCGGTAGTTTATCAAAGGTTGATGCCTCCCCGCTGCTGCCGAGCGGATACACTGTGTCACATGTCTGGCAGCACACGGCGAAACTTCCTCGCGCTCGCCAGCGGCCTCGGACTCACAGGCGCTCAACACGGCGCAGCCGAAGCCGCAGGTCCGATCCGCACCCTCAGCTGGGAGCCGAACTCCTACGCGGGCTGGCCAACGGTTGCGCGCAGGCGAAATGGCGATCTCCTGCTGGTATGGTCGGGCGACCGGGAAGCGCATGTCTGCCCGTTCGGGCGAGTCAAGTATTCGATTTCCCGCGACAACGGCGAGTCCTGGAGCTGGCCGCGCACGCTGATGGATAGCGATCTCGATGATCGCGATGCGGGCGTCGTCGAAACAGCACGAGACTCCCTCCTGGTCACGACGTTCACTTCTCTCGCCTATGAGCCGATTCTGGAGCGGGCGCGTAAGGAAGGAAACTGGCCCGCGGACCGGCTGGCGCGTTGGGAAGCCGTGCAGCGCAGGTTGAGCCCGGAGGTGCGAAAGGCTCAGCTCGGATGCTGGATGCTTCGCTCCGTTGACGATGGCCTCACCTGGTCTGCTCCCTATCGCGTTCCGGTGAACAGCCCGCATGGCCCAATTACCCTTTCCAATGGACGATTGCTCTACGCGGGCAAAGATCTTTGGGGAGGAGACGGCGAGGTTGGCGTTTGTGAATCGACGGACGACGGCTTGACCTGGCGTTGGCTCGCCCGCATTCCGCCCCGAAAGGGTGATCACGTGCGGGACTATCACGAGCTCCATATGGCGGAGGTTTCACCGGATCATCTCATCGTCCACATCCGCAACCATGCGGAAGCCAATCGCAAC
>JADGHK010000402.1 GCA_019686145.1 Bryobacteraceae bacterium
TTCGACTTTGCGAGCTCCGAGGTTTGCAGCCGTTCCACTTCCTTCTTGCGCGACATCACCTGACTGGCGCGCGTGCCAGCCGAAAATCTGGCGATGAATTCATTCAACTGAGCAATCTTCTTCTCACGCTGAGCATTCTCCGCCTCGATGCGGGCGCGGATCTGCGTCTTGGTAAGCACCATGTCGTCGTATCCGCCTTTGTACATGATGATCGTCTGATAGTCGATATCAGCGGTGTGGGTGCATACCTCGTTAAGGAAGTGCCGGTCGTGTGAAATCACGATCAGGACGCCTTCATAGCTGCGAAGATAGTCCTGCAGCCAGTGCACGGAGTCCAGGTCGAGGTGGTTCGTCGGCTCGTCAAGGAGCAGCGCTTGGGGATTTCCGAACAGCGCCTGAGCGAGCAGGACGCGGACCTTCTGACCGCCCTGCAGCTCGCTCATCTTCCGCTCGTGCAGTTCGTCCTCGATTCCCAGGCCCTGTAACAAAATCGCCGCGTCGCTCTCGGCGGTATAGCCGCCTTCTTCGCCGACGATGCCTTCGAGCTCGCCCAGCCTCATACCGTCTTCGTCGGTGAGTTCCGCCTTCGCGTAGAGCTCGTCGCGTTCCTGCAGCGCGCTCCACAGCGTGGCGTTGCCCATAATCACCGTGTCAAGTACGCGGTAGGCGTCAAAGGCGAACTGATCCTGACGCAATACGCCGATTCTTTTCGGGCGTGTGACGGTGCCCTTCGTGGGCTCGACCTCCCCGGTTAGGATCTTCATGAAAGTCGATTTCCCGGCCCCATTCGGTCCGGTGATTGCATAGCGGCGCCCGCTCAGGAACGAGACGGTCACGTCCTCGAACAAAATCCGGGCGCCGAAGCGCATGGTGACGTCGTTTACGGAAATCAAGAAGTTTCTACTTTGTTTCAGGAGATTATGGTGGTTCTGCTGGCAGGCAGAGACATCCTCTATTGTAGCGAAGATAGAGAGCGGACCTGTATCAGTGCGGATCCTGCCACGGAGTCGCGCCCGCCCGTTGCAGATGGAGGGACAGCCCCTCGATCAGTTCGCGATACTTTGCCGGCTCCTGTTTCGCCAGGTCGTCGGTTTCGCCGGGATCGGTGCGAAGATTGTAGAGCCGGTACGGCTCGAACGGGCTGTTCTGCAGGAGCTTCCAATCGCCGCGGCGAAAAGCGTAGTAGTCTCGCCCTTGATAGACTCCGCCTCCTTCGCGCCGCACCCAAACCAGATCCCGCCCGGTTGTGTTCTGCGGCCTGCCGGTGAGCGACGGCAGGAGCGATATCCCGTCGATTCCCGAACCGGGCCGGACTCCAGCCGCTTCGCAAAGCGTCGGATACAGATCCATTGCGAGTCCGACTGCATCGGAACGGGAGCCGCGCGGAATCCGTCCAGGCCAGACAGCGCACATAGGCACGCGGATGCCTCCTTCGTACATGTCCTGCTTTCCACCCCGCCAGTTTCCGCAGTTTGCGCCAACGTCGAGTTGCCCGCCGTTGTCGCTCGTAAAAAGGATCAGGGTGTTCTCATACTGGCCGTTCGCCTTCAAAGCGGCGAGGATTCGACCGATGCCGGCATCCATGTGCTCGATCAAGGCAACCAGCTTCGCACGCTTCTCGCTGATCCCCGGCTCTCGCGCCTTCACCTTTTCGAACCAGTCCTGCGGAGGTTGAATCGGCGTGTGGGGTGCATTGAAGGCGACGTACAGGAAGAACTTGCGGTTGTCGCGCTTGCGCTCGTTCAGATAATCGACGGCCCACTCCGCGAAGAGATCTGTGGCGTGGCCTTGCGGGTCGATTTCCTCTCCGTTTCGCCGCATGTAATTGTTCCCATGGCGGCGGTGATGGTAGTAGTCGTCCATCATGTCGCCGAGAAAACCGTGGAAGTGGTCGAAGCCGCGCTCGTTCGGTGTGTTGGGCGACTTCAGGCCCAGATGCCATTTCCCGACGATGCCCGTATGATAGCCCGCTTCCTTCAGACGAACCGGCAGGAGCGTTGCTTTGGATGAAAGGTACCCCCAACTGTTTGCCGGATTCGTCCGGATTACGCCCGGCACCCCCGCCCGATCGGGAAAGAGGCCGGTCAGCAGGGCCGCTCTGGTTGGCGAACACACCGGAGAGTTTGCGTAGAAATTGTCGAATCGGACCCCATCCGCCACAAGCGCATCAATGTTCGGGGTCCGTACGTCCTTCGCGCCGAAGCTCGAAAGATCTCCGAAGCCGAGATCGTCTGCGAGGATCAGCAGCAGGTTGGGAGCGGACTTCGAAGCTGGCGTTTGCGAGACGCCTGGAACAGCCGCGCCCGCCGTACCGAGGGCCGCGCGGCGAAGGAAGGAGCGCCGTGGAAGAATCTGTTCGGGCATCGATTTTACTTATCGATCGGATAGGACATGATTTAGGCAGGATGCGGATCTTAAAGCAGATGTGCATTCATTGCCACCAGGGCTCACGCCTTCTCAGCTCGGCTTCACGTAGCCGTTCTTCAGCATTTCGAGGACGAAACGATCCCGCCGGGCCTTCACCGCTTCAGGGTCCCTTTGCGACCAGTCGTAAAAGCCCTTCCCCGACTTGACTCCGAGCTCTCCCCGATCGAGCATTTCCCGCATGAGCGGAGGCATGCCGACATGGTTGCTGAGATCGCGGCTGACGTAGTCGACAATGGCCGAGCCCATATCAAGCCCGACCATATCCTGGTGCTCGAGAATTCCGTACACGGGCCGCCGCAGGCCGAATCCTGCTTTGGCGGCAAGGTCGACTGCCTCCGCGTCGGCGATGCCTTGCTGCACGATGTTCACAGCTTCCCGCACCAGGGCCATCTGCAGGCGATTCCCCAACTGTCCGGGAGTATCCTTCTTAACGATCACGGGAGTTTTGCCGCAGCGTTGAAGCAGGCACCGCACTGCTTCCACAGCAGCAAGATCCGTCTTCTTCCCCTTGACGATCTCGACGAGCGGCATCAGGTGCGGCGGATTCCAGAAATGGGTCGTTAGTACACGCTCCGGATGCGCGCATCTGGAAGCGATATCAGTAATGCTGAGGCCTGAGGTATTGCTGGCGAGGATCGCAGTGGCCTTTGTTGCGGCATCGAGCCGCGCAAAGAGTTCCTGCTTGAACTCCATGTTCTCTGGTCCGGACTCGAGGACTATGTCAACATCCGCAACGGATGCTTCGTAGTCAGTCGAGGCGGACAAAAGCTCCCGACCCCGCTGCGCTGTTTCGGAGGGCAGCAGTCCGTGCTCTTCGAGCAGCGAAAGCTGCTGCGCGGCTCTCTCCACCGCACGGCATCCGCGTTCGCGGTCGCGGTTGAGTATCACAGTGCGCAGGCCACCCGAGGCAAAGACCGCGGCGATGCCTGGCCCCATCATTCCTGTGCCAATGACAGCCGCTGCTTGGAAAGTGAATCCGGCCATAGTATCAGTCATTATCAAATGTCGCTTCCCGGGACGATCACGGCTTTTCCGGATCGCCACTCTCGCACCGTCTGCATCGCCTCGTTTGCCTTGGCTAAGGGGAATCGGTGGGTGATCTGCTTTGCAAATCGAAGCTTCCAGTCGGTGCCGGCGAGCAGTGTAAGAGCCTGATCGACGTGCCGCGGCTCGAACCCCCAGCTGCCGATTACCTGGAGCTGCTTCCTCGTGATTGTGTGCGGATTCACCATGACG
>JADGHK010000403.1 GCA_019686145.1 Bryobacteraceae bacterium
GTCCCGATTCTCTCCTACGCCGCCAAGTACGCAAGCGTGTTCTATGGACCGTTCCGCGAAGCCGCCGAGTCGGCGCCCCAGTTTGGGGATCGCCGGAGCTACCAGATGGACCCGGCAAACGTGCTCGAGGCGATGCGCGAAATTGAACTCGACATCGAGGAAGGAGCAGACATGATTATGATCAAGCCCGCAATGCCCTACCTTGATGTGATTCGGGCCGCACGGGAGCGTTTCGACACGCCGATCGCAGCCTATCAGGTGAGCGGCGAGTTCAGCATGATTCACGCCGCGGCGCGGAACGGATGGCTGGACCTCGAACGGGCCATGATGGAGTCGCTCACGTCGATCCGCCGGGCTGGCGCTTCGATTATCCTCACGTATTTCGCCAAACCCGCCGCGCAGCTTCTCGGAGCGTGAATATCGGTTAATGTCGCGCTATTCTGGATAGTGTGGATTGGATTCCCCGCTTACCGGAGCTGGTTCGCCGGTGGGGCGGCGCGTGGGCCACTTTACTCACCTTTGTTAGCATCGCTGCTCTCTTTGTAATCACGGGCTTTTTGACGCGCGGCTACCGCGTCCAGCGGGCTACCCTGGCGCGTCAAGAGTTTCAGGAAGCCGAAAGGCTCTCGGCGGAGAGGCGCTATACCCAGTCCCTTGAGCATTACAGGGCAGCCTTGTCCCTGTCGCGGGATAACACAGCCTACGTCCTCGCTCTCGCACGCACGCTTGTGCAGCTCGGCCAAACGAAGGAGGCGGCCACATACCTCTCTGAGACGCTTCGAGCCGATCCCACGAACGGGCAGGCAAACCTGATGATGGCCCGGATCAGCGCCGAGCAGAACGACATCGAATCCTCCATGACCTATTATCATCGGGCGATCTTCGGCTACTGGCCGGACGATCCGGTGAACAAGCGGCATCAGGTCAGGCTGGAACTGGCCGACTTCCTCGCTGAGAACGGCGCCATCAAACAGGCGCTGTCGGAGTTGATTGCCTTGGAAAGCGAGGTTCCGGAAACCCCGTACATGAAGCGGCAGATGGCCGACCGGTTTCTGCGATACGGCATGCCTGAGCGAGCGATCCCGCTCTACCGGGAACTGGCAAGGACCAAGGATGTAACTGCCGACACCTATGCCGGCCTCGGAGAAGCTTATTTTGATCGGGCGCAATACCACGAAGCTCTCAACGCCTACGGCCGGGCGCGGACCCTCGACCCGCACAACCTGGAGTATCAGGAACGGAGCAACCTCATTGCCGAGATTCTCTCCCTGGATCCCGCAATTCGACGGTTGAGCACGAGAGAGCAATACCGCCGCACCACGATCCTCCTGGAACGTGCAACCGGCGTGTTGCGCGAATGCGTCGAGTCGATGCAACAGCCTCCTCCCTCCGCGATCCAGGCGCTGGCGGCCGGGCAAGCAAGGCTGAAGGCGCGGGTAACGCGTCCGGATTCGGAGGCCGTGGAGCTGAATCTTTTTGCGCTCGATAAGGTGTGGACGGCGCGCAACGAAACCTGTCCGCAACAGCCCGTGACAGATAAAGCGCTGTCGCTCCTTGCAGAGAGGCTTACTCAGTGAACTTGAACGTTCTTCGAGCGAGACTCAACCAGTTCACGATGAGCGAGGATCACCGGTTCCTCGTGCTGTCGATCCTGATCGGCATCAGCAGCGGCCTGCTGATCGTCTGCTTTCACATTGCCATTGACTTCATCCATTGGCACGTGCTCGGCGCCGCTGCCGGAACAAACACGGTGCAGACGCTGCTGTCCCCCGCGCTCGGAGGCCTCGCCTCGGTAGCGCTCATCCAGTATGTGTTTCGGGCGGCGCGCGGAAGCGGCGTCAATCATACAAAATCGGCTCTCTATATTTCGAACGGCTATGTCCCGTCGAGCACGGTGCCGGGCAAGTTTCTTGCTTGCGCGCTGTCGATTGGAGCGGGCAACTCGCTCGGTCCGGAGGACCCGGCTCTGCAGATGGGAGCCGGAACGGCATCGCTGTTCGGCCGCGTTTTCCGGCTCACCCGTGACAGCATGCGGCGCATCGCACCCGTCGGCGCGGCCGCGGGCATTGCAGCGGCGTTCAACACCCCAATCACGGCGGTTCTGTTCGTCATGGAGGAGGTCGTCGGATCGTGGAACGCGAGAGTCCTCGGGTCGATCGTGCTCTCCACAGTCTCAGCCGTGGTTGTTACCCGGTGGTTCCTGGGCGATCAACCCCTGTTCCATGTGCCGGAGTTCACCCTGACGCACCCGTCAGAGCTGTTCGTCTACGCCGGCATCGGGATGATCGCGGGACTACTTGCCGTCCTGTTCGTCCGCGGGGCGGGCCGGCTCCGGGCGTGGGTGGACAAGCATGAACCGAAGACCCGCTTTGGAGCGCCGCTGATTGCCGGACTCGCGGTCGGATTCGTTGGACTTTGGCTGCCGCAGGTAATGGGCGCGGGTTACGAAGCCGTCGACAGCGCAATGCACAATCGCTATCCCTGGAACACGCTGCTGATCCTGGCGCTGGCTAAGGTCGTGGCGACTCTGCTCTGTTTCAGCGCGGGAACTCCCGGAGGAATGTTTGCGCCGACGGTATTTACGGGAGCGATGATCGGCGGAGGCATTGGCGCCCTTGCTCAGCAGTTCTGGCCGGTACCGCTCAGCGCGCCGAGCGCGTACGTCCTTGTAGGAATCGGCACGTTCTTCGCCGGCGTCTTCCGTGCTCCCATGACGTCGGTATTCATGGTCTTTGAGGTGAGCGCAAGCTACGTCATTATCGTGCCGGTGATGGTCGCCAACATCATCTCCTACCTGGTGTCGCGAAGCCTCGAGCCGGTGCCCTTCTTCGCCATGATTGCCCATCACGAAGGGCTGGAGCTCCCGACTCTCGAACACGAGCGGGAGAGGCGCACAATCCGCGTGGAGGACGCCATGCAGCCGCCATGGCATGCCCCGGCGACCCCGGCATCGCCCATTGCGGCAGCGATGGAGCTGGAGAAGCAGGCGCCGGAGGGCGGTCTCCTTGTGGCAGAGGAATCAGGACGCTGGGGCTGGCTCCCTTTGTGCCAGCTGGAGGAGGCTGCCGGGGACCCGGCCGCCAGCGGCCGGACCGTCGGAGAGGCGACGCAGATCCAGACGGTCCCCCGCCTCTATCCGGATATGTCGCTCGATGCAGCCCTGCAGTGCTTCGGTCCCTTCCCGATACTTCCGGTCGTGAGCCGCGCCGACCCCAGCCATCTGGTAGGCGTTCTGACCTTGCAGGATGTACATCGGGCCTACGGCATCGCGGAAACCTGGAACCAGAACGATGCCGGCAAAGGGCGCGAGAATCAGGCTTCCCTGAGCGAGCCCTGAAGGCCATACTAATCCCTCCAGCAAGGACACCTACCACCAAAGACAGCGACTGAGGGATTCTGTTAAGGTCAATTCATAGGGTACTACTAAATTGCCTGAATTGACGTAGTACTAATCCAGTTCTAGAATCGATGCGTGAAGGGAACAAATCATGGCTAACGGTCACTCCGGACTCCAGGACGAGCCGCTTCCAGAACAGGCGCAGGCGGCTGCTCCCATTCGGGTCCTCATAGCCGACGACCATCCGATCGTAAGGGATGGGTTGAAAAAGCTGCTTGCCCTTGAAGAGGATTTGGTTGTAGTCGGGGAAG
>JADGHK010000404.1 GCA_019686145.1 Bryobacteraceae bacterium
CGCCGGATCCGGCTGAGTTTTTGCCGCCGCCTGAGAGAAGAGCGCAAGTTTGCATCACCGCAGGAGTTGAAGTCGCAGATCATGCGCGACGTGACCCGCGCCCGGTCCTATTTCCGCCGCCGCGAACGCTGGACGTCGCTCGAACCGGCTTTTTCGAGCGAATCAGACGTTGATGTCTGATTCGAGATATACTGTTTGAGGAAATCTATACAGGAGCTATTCATGAGCCTATCCGAAGGGAAGATCAAGCACCTCAAGGCCCTGGCCGACGGCAACGGCATTATTGCGGCCGCCGCCATGGACCAGCGGGGCAGCCTCCAAAAGGCGATCGCCGCTGCCAAGGGGATCGACAAGAAGCAGGTTACCGATGAGATGATGACGGAGTTCAAGGTTGCCGTCACGAAAGTCCTCACTCCCCATGCCAGCGCGATTCTCCTCGATCCGGAATGGGGCCTGGAGGCGGCCCGGGCCCGTTCGGCGAACGCGGGTCTTCTGCTTGCCTATGAGGCGAGCGGCTACGACAACACTCAGCCTGGACGCTTGCCTGATCTTCTGCCTCACGTTTCAGTGCGGCGCATCGTGAACTGGGGTGCGAACGCCGTCAAGATCCTGATCTACTACACGCCTTTCGAGGACGAGCGGATCAACGATATCAAGCATGCCTTTGTGGAACGGATCGGCGCCGAGTGTGAGGCGAACGACATTCCCTTCTTCCTGGAGTTCGTAGGCTACGATCCCAAAGGCGGAGACGAGAAGGGGTTCGAGTACGCGAAGCTGAAGCCGGAGATTGTGCGGCGCAGCATGGCCGAGTTCTCCAAGGACATCTACAAGGTCGACGTACTGAAGGTGGAGGTGCCCGTCAACGCAGAGTACGTGGAGGGCAGCTCCGTGTACAAGGGCCAGAAGGCCTACAGCTACCAGGAGGCGCTGGAGCACTTCCGCAATGCCGCCGGAGCTGCAACAAAGCCCTTCATCTACCTCAGCGCTGGCGTCAGCAACGCTCAGTTCACGGAAAGCCTGAGGATGGCCGCCGAAGCCGGCACCGATTTCTCGGGCGTCCTCTGCGGCCGCGCCACCTGGAAGGACGGCATCCCGGTCTACGCGAAGCAGGGTGTGAAGGCCCTGGAGGACTGGCTGTCGACCGAAGGCGTGAAAAACATCAACGCGGTGAACGAAGCGCTCAAAGGCGCCAAGCCCTGGTACGCCAAGCTCGGAATCGCTCCGGCAGCGGTGGCCTGAACCGCAACAGTGCGAGATTGGGGCGTCGAAAGACGCCCCTGCCCCTTATCCTGTCCTCTTGAGTTTCCCTGTCCGCTTCGCCCACTGCTCCGCCAGCCCGAAGACCCCAAGCCCCACCGGAACCAGCAGCAGCCCTAACGCGGCTAGAGTGACAAGCTCCGACTGAACGCTCGCCAAAGACTGTCCGATCAGTTTTCCGTCGGGTGTCATGGTCTCCACTCCAAGCAGCTTCCGGCTCGCATTCAGCGCGTAAGTGGCCGGAGAAAGCGCCGCGAAGGGCTGGACCCATTCAGGCAGCACAGAGACCGGATAGTAGACGCCCGAAATCAGCAGGAGAATGCTCTGGAAAATGTTCGTCGCTTCCGCGCCGCGCTCCGGGCTCATTACGGGCAGAATCGCTGCAATCAGCCCGAGCCCGACGAACGCCACACTGCTGACGACAAGCACGATCAGCAGACCAAAGAGGTTTGCTCCTGTGAAGTCGAGGTCGAGGAACAGAAAAAGTCCTCCGAGTACCGCGATCGCCCGAAGCGTGCTGTAGGCGGCTGCATACAGGCTGACGCCCGTCAGATGAATGAGCCGCGAAACCGGCGCCATGAATGTATACTCAAGCGTCCCTTCCCACCGCTCAAACGCAATCGACATCGCAATCTCGTTGAACAGAACGGAAAGGAAGCTCCAGAACAGGACGCCGATCGTCAAGGTGAGGGTCAGCTTGCGGTCATTCGACGCTACGCCGATCAGAGCAACACTCGCGCCGCTGACGACGGCGTAGACGGTGAACACAACCACCCACGACCAATACCTCTTTGTAAGCTCGTAATCACGGTAGACGAAAGCCCATGTTTGTCTGAAACGACTAATCATGCTCCCTCCGCCACTGCATCCTCTTCACCTGTCAATCTCTCGCCCGACAACTTGATGAACGCGTCCTCGAGCGTTCCTCCCCCGGCAAGCCTCACCAGATCCTCCGCCGACCCTTCTGCCACCAGACTCCCGTGAGCGAGCATGCCTATGCGGTCACAGAGACGTTCCGCTTCAAACATGTCGTGCGTCGTGAGCAGAATGCTGGTGCCGCTCTCCCGGCGCAACTCCTCGATAAACTCCTGCACATCGCGCTTGCTTTTCGGATCAAGTCCTGTGGTCGGCTCGTCCAGAAGAAGCAAAGGCGGCTGAAGGAGCAGGGCGCGAGCAATGGCGACCTTCTGCTGCATCCCGCGGCTGGCTTCCTCCAGCGGATCGCTGAAACGCCGGAGTGGAAATCCGAGCCTGTCGAGGATCTCTCGCGCGCGCTTTTCCGCCGTGGCTTTGTCGAAACCGTAGAGGAACGCGCTGTACAGCAGGTTCTCTCGCGCGGAGAGCTTCTTATAAAAGGCCGCGTCGACGCTGACTCTTCCAATCCGTTCGCGCACTTGGGCTTCGTGCTCGGGCAGCTTGTAGCCGAGCACCTCGACCTCTCCTCCATCCGGAACGAGGAGCGTGGAAAGAATTCGAATCAGCGTCGATTTGCCTGAGCCGTTCGGCCCGAGCAGCCCGTACGCCTCGCCCTGTTTCAGGTGGAAGGAGACGCCCTTCAAAGCCCACTCTTCGGTGCTTTGACCGCGCCACCACCCTGTGCGCTTCCGAAATACCTTTTTCACTTGTGACACACGAATCGCAAGACAAGACACAGGTACCCCTTTTTGCTCTTGGAACCAAGAAACGGAAAGAAAAGAAATTACTGGAGGGCGATCAGAGACGCATTGCCCTATGGTAGCAGAAGCGGACACACTCCGGGTGCGCCGGTTGCGTCCGCCATTGAGGAGAGGTCAGTTGCGCTCGAGAAAGTCGAGCAGAATGTTCGACATCACCTTCACTCCAGTCACGAGGCTCTCCTCGTCGACATCGAAATCCGCAGTATGGATCATGGCTGTGATGCCCTTATCGGGATTGCCCACACCCAGCCAGTACATGAAGCCTGGGATCACTTTCTGGTAGTAGGCAAAATCCTCGGCGCCCATCTGCGGTTCCACCTGGATCACGTTCTTCTCTCCGAGAAGACGCTTCATCTCAGGCAGGGTTGCGGCGACAAGCGCCGGGTCGTTGTAAGTGACCGGGTTGCCCTCCGTCAGGAACTTAAGCTCTGCGGTCAGACCGTGCGCCTGCGCGATCCCTGTTACCAATGTACGCATCTGGGACTTCAACTGTTCTCTCACGCTCTCGTTCAGCGTGCGGAGCGTCCCGTCAAGCTTCACGTCGCTGGCAACGATGTTGAATCTCGTTCCCCCCTCAATCTTCCCGATCGTCAATACAAAAGGTTCCGCGGCGATGACGCGTCGACGGAGCGTCTGCAGCCCCTGGATGATTTCCGCGGCGACAGGAATGGGATCGAGGCCCATGTGAGGATAAGCTCCATGCACCCCTTT
>JADGHK010000405.1 GCA_019686145.1 Bryobacteraceae bacterium
CACGTAGGTCCACTTTGCGCTGGCGTTGGTGCCAGGAATGTTGCGGTCGAAGGTGGCCGTTTGATTGGTCTGCTGAAGTGAGGTGTAGTAGTCGCGGAGGTAGTGGACGGCGATTTGATGTTTCTCGCTCAGGTTGTAGTCCACCTTGTAAATGTACTGATTGGAATCGAGCGGATTCGGAGGCTCAAACACGAAGTTGCCGCCGGGAACGCTCGCGTTGGGTAGAGGGTACAGATCCACCAGCCGCTTGGCGTTGGGGCTGAATCGGCTGGCAGGAATGATGCCCTCGGGGAAAGGCTCTCCGTTCAGGGGATCGCGCGGCCGCTGATTGGCGGGGAGCGCGGAGAAGTCTCCCGCCCGCTGCTCGGGAGTCGGCACGAGCCATGTTTGCGGGTTGCCCCGGCGGAGCCTCTTGAACTCCATTCCGGTGAAGAAAAAGAGCTTGTTTTTGTCGGCGTTGAAGCGGCCCGGGATATAGATGGGGCCTCCTAAATTCCAGCCGAAGTTGTTAAAGCGGAGTTTCTGTTTTGAGAGAGCGTTGAACGCACGCGCGTCGAAGGTGTCGTTGCGAACGAATTCGTAAAGCGTTCCGTGGAATTCCTTGGTCCCGCTCTTTAAGGCAAGATTCACGACTGCGCCGGCGTTCTGGCCATACTCGGCGCTGTAGTTGGTCGTCAAGACCTTAAATTCGGCGATCGCATCCGGATTGATATTGACGAAGTTATTGCCGCCGCCGCCGTTATCCTTGTTGTCGGCGCCGTCGATATTCCAGGAAAAGGTATAGTTTCGGCCTCCGTTGACGGATTGCGAGCTCATATTGGAGCCAAAGCCGCCGAACAGATCAAACTGCGAGCGCGCCGTGCTCGAAACGCCGGGCAACAGTGCGAGCAATTGGGCAAAATTCCGCCCATTTAACTGCAGCTTTGTGGCCTGATCTCCCGTAATCAGGCGCCCGACCTCACCCGTGCTCGCTTCCACCATTGCGGCATCAGCGGTGACAGTAACGGATTCCGTCAGCTGGCCGATTTCCAGTGTGATGTCGACAGCGGGTTTTGATCCGACAGTGACGGTGACGTCCTTCTGTATGTACTTCTTGAACCCTTGGGCTTCCGCGGAAATTTCATAGACTCCAATCGGTATATTCGCGATGACGTAATAGCCGTTTTCCGCGGATTCCGCCGCACGGGTAAAGCCCGTGGCCGTTTGCCGGACCGTGACTTTTGCTCCTGCGACCACAGCTCCGCTCGAATCACGAACGAAGCCGGAAAACTGTTGTGAAGTGTACTGCCCGAAAAGATTTAAGCAGAGACAAAGGACGAGGAAAGGAAGACCATTTTGTCGCACCTGGACAGACCTCCCGATAGCAGTCAAAAATCATATTCGAGTTTTTGCTGAGGCACAATCCCTCAGCGTATGGCTGATCAAGCTGAGGAGGTCTGAAGGATCGCGGGCAGCGGCCTCGGAGGTACGATGTTCTACCCGCCGCTGGCGGGATCAGTGGGAGGCCGTCTGGAGCCGTTGACAACTGTGGCCTTCCGCAGCTTCTCGAGCTCCTGCCTTGCGATTGCGGCCCAGCTGCTGGAAGGATCAAGCTTCAGATAGAGGCGCCAGTGGTGAACTGCTTTCAGGGTCTGTCCGGTCAGCTGATAAAGAAGGGCGATGTTGTAGTGAGCATCTGCGTAGCGCGGATTGTGTTTGATCGCAGCAAGGTAATGCGCTAGCGCCCGCTTCCGGTCGCCTCGCTCATCGTAAAGGTTTCCCAGATTGAAATGAGCCAGCGGATAGGTGTTGTCCACTTCGAGGGCTTTGCGGTAGTACATCTCGGCCTGCTTCCACGCGCGCATGTTGAAGTGAAGGGTACCGAGATTCACGAGCGCGCCCGCAGACTTGGGATCGCTATCGACGGCCTGACGGTACGCTTCCACAATCTCCTCAATCGGGGCGCCGGTCTGCTCCAGGTCAATGCCCCGCTGAAACCAGCGCTCGGCTTCGGCTTTCCGCGCGTGCTCCGGCTGCGACTGCGCCTTTGCGGCGGTTTTGGGAAACGCCACCAGCCGCGTTTGCGCGTTGTCGAAATCCAGCAGCAGTTGGCCGGTGATCGCTTCCATCTTCCGCCCCTCGACCTGCACACCGATCCTCTTGCCGTGTGCGAAGACTTTCACCTCGCTTAACGGGTTCGAAACACCCCGCAACTTTTCCCGGATCGCGTCCATCGCCCGCCTGATTCTCGCGGTCGGGACGCGGTTCTTGCAAAGCAGATGAAGGGTGCGGAGGGCAATCAAGTCGGAAAATGCAAAGGAGTTGGAAGCTGGTATCAGCTTGTTTCGCTCCCAAGCACGCAACTGCCGCTCGCTGATCGCCAGCGCGCGGCGCACTTCTGCCCGAGTGAAGGCCTGATTCACCAGTTTGGCCGCCACGCGCCGATTTTAGCATGTCTCCGGCGGCGGAAGAGGCCTAACCTCTTGAGCTTGCGAGGTCCCGGGCTGCAGGCAGCGGCCGATCCCGATTGACTTCGTGCGCACAGAATCGCATACTGTTGATGTGCTGCAACTGAGTTTCAAGAAGCCTCATCCTCACGTCTCGCACAGCCTCGCCGATCTGCGCCCGGGTGAGGAAGCGGTCCTCGAGCGCATCGACCTGCCCGAAGACTTCGCCCGCCGGCTCATGGAACTGGGTTTTCTTCCCGGCAGCACAATCGCCGCAGCTCTGAGCGCCCCCGGCGGCGACCCGCGCGTATACCGGGTTGATGGATCGGAAATCGCCCTGCGACGTGAAACCGCAACTCGCCTTCACGTTCGAACGTTTCGGTCATGAGCGAATGCCACTCCGGGCCGGCGCCCGCTACCCTGCCCATCGTTTCGGGCAATGGGAGCGCGAACCCGGACCGGCGTGTCGTTGCGATCATTGGGCCGCCGAACGCCGGAAAGTCCACTCTATTCAATCGTTTGACGGGACTCCGCCAGAAGGTTGCCAATTTCCCCGGTGTGACCGTTGAGCAGCGTGTAGGAAAGGCGCGAATCGGCGGTAAACGGGAGGTGAACCTTGTCGATCTGCCCGGAGTGTATAGCCTCGACCCGCGCACGGAAGACGAGCGTGTGACGCACGACGTTCTTCTCGGGAAGATGCCCGGGATCCCGCGCCCGGACGCGGTGCTGCTTGTCCTGGATTCCACCAGTCTCAGCCGCCACCTGATGCTGGCTGCCCCGGTGCTGCGCCTCGGACTTCCGACGCTGGTCATCCTGAATATGGCGGATGATCTGGAACGCCGCGGCGGCGAGATCGATTGTGCAGCTCTGGCGAAGCAGTTGGGCGCCCCGGTCGCCTTGGTCAGCGCCGCGAAAGGAGAGGGGCTGGAGACGGTTACCGAATTTCTTTCCGGAGCCCTTGGAGTCCCGACCCCCGTGCAGTTGCCCGTCCTGCAGGACGTGCCGCGATGCCGGCAATGGGCTCAGGCCGTTGGCAGCCAGGCGCGCTATCGTTCTCCGGCGCCTCCCCTTTGGACCCGCCGCCTCGACAGCGTATTTCTGCATCCGGTCCTCGGGCCGCTGATCTTTCTGGTGGTGGTTGTTGCCGTCTTTCAGACCATCTTTACGGGGGCGGAGCCGATGATGGACGCGGTTGAAGATGCGATCGCC
>JADGHK010000406.1 GCA_019686145.1 Bryobacteraceae bacterium
CGAGATGTACGGCTCCACTCCGCCGCCCCAGGATGAACTCACCCGCTTTCATCCACGGAGCCCCTATGCCTGCGCGAAGCTTTTTGCTCACACGTGTACCGTGAACTACCGTGAGAGCTATGGAATGTTTGCCTGCAGCGGCATCCTCTTCAACCACGAATCCCCCAGGCGCGGTGAAACGTTTGTGACCCGGAAAATCGCCCGGGCGGCGGCGCACATCAAGTTCGGGCTTCAGGAGAAGCTGTACCTGGGAAATCTGGACGCCCGGCGGGACTGGGGTTATGCGCCTGAGTATGTCGAGGCGATGTGGCGGATGCTGCAGCAGGACGAGCCGGACGATTTCGTGGTGGGCACCGGCGAGATGCACACGGTGCGGGAGTTTGTCGAGATTGCCTTCGAGCGCGTTGGGCTTGACTGGAAAGAGTATGTCGAGATCGACCCGCGCTACTACCGTCCTGCGGAAGTGGAAGCGCTCCAGGCGAATCCGGCAAAGGCCCGCCGGCGGCTGGGATGGGAGCACCGGACATCTTTCCGCGAACTGGTGCATATCATGGTAGATGCCGAGGTCGCTGAGCTCGAGCGGCGGTCTTCCGGAGTGCTCGGGCAGGTGGTGGCCGGCGGAGCTGGCTAAGACAGATGACGTTAGCAGGCAAGCGAGTATGCGTGACCGGGGGGGCGGGTTTTCTTGGTAGCTGTGTTGCTGAGAGGTTGAGGCAGCGGGGAGCGGAAGTATTCGTTCCGCGGCGCCGCGAGTACGATCTCACGACGCCGAGCGGCATTGATCGCATGTTCCGCGACGCAAGGCCGGAAGTGCTGTTTCACCTGGCGGCCGTCGTTGGGGGAATCGGCGCAAACAGGGAAAACCCGGGCAGGTTCTTCTACGAGAATGCGATCATGGGCATTCAGTTGATTGAGGCTGCCCGTCTTGCAAACGTCGAAAAGACGATCGTTGCCGGGACGATCTGCTCTTATCCTAAGTTCGCTCCCGTTCCCTTCCGGGAGGAAACCTTATGGGACGGCTATCCGGAGGAGACGAACGCACCGTACGGAATCGCAAAAAAGGCGCTGCTTGTGCAGTGCCAGGCTTACCGGCGCCAGTACGGGATGAACGCAATTTTCCTGATGCCGGTGAATCTTTACGGGCCGCGTGATAACTTCGACCTCCATTCCTCGCACGTTATCCCGGCGTTGATTCGCAAGTGTATCGAAGCCCGGCAGAACGGGCTGACAGAGCTGGTCTGCTGGGGCGATGGATCGCCGACGAGGGAGTTTCTGTACGTCGAGGACGCGGCGGAAGCATTTGTCCTTGCGGCGGAACGCTATGATGGAGAGGAGCCGGTTAACATTGGAAGCGGTGAGGAGATCTCGATTCGGGACCTCGTGCAGAAGATCGCCCATCTTACAGGCTTCTCCGGACAGATCGTTTGGGATACCGGGAAGCCGAACGGTCAGCCGCGGCGCAGGCTTGATGTGTCGCGTGCGTGGGAAAAGTTTGGCTTCCGCGCGCAAACCAGCCTCGATGAAGGACTGCGGAAAACCATCCGTTGGTACTGCGAGCACACAGGAGCGCTAGGGACGTTGGGTCTAGTGACATCGAGTTGAGATACTGCCTGTGCCTCGCACCGTAGCTTTCGTCCCAGCCAAGAGCCATAGCTCGCGTATCGAGAACAAGAATATGCGGATTCTCGATGGCGAGTACCTTTTTCACCGGAAGCTGCGGCAGTTGCTGAAGTGCTCTCTGATTGACGAGGTCTGGCTCGATACGGACTCTGACGAGATGGCCCAGCTCGCAGCCGACCTGCCGGTGAAGCGGCTGAAGCGCCCTCGGGAACTGGCCAGCAACGCCACCGACGGGCATGAGCTGTTTGCCTACGAGTGTTCTCAGGTTCAGGCTGACATTTACATCCAGGCTCTCTGCACCAGCCCGTTTATTACCGAGGAGACCGTCGAGCGCGCGCTTCGGACCCTGGACGAGCACCCCGAGGCGGATTCTCTGGTCGCCGTCTCCAGGCAGAAACAGTACCGGTGGGAGAACGGCGCGCCAGCTTATGGCTGGGGGCGCATCCCCAACAGCGTCGATCTCCCGGATACGGTGGTTGAGGCGATGGGCCTCTATATCGTTCGCTGCAAAGGGGCCCGGCCAACGAGGCGCTTTGGAAGAAATCCCGTTCTGTTTGAGCTGAAGCCGGAAGAGCTGATTGACGTGAACTGGCCGCAGGATCTCGCGCTCGCGGAGGCGATCTGTGCAGGACACCGCGCGGCGTCAAATCTCGCGCTGGCCCAACGGCTTCCTTATCTGAGCACTTCGGTGCTGGCCGACGTCTGCAAGGACCTTGGGATCCGGGCGGCCTTGCCGCAGAACATCCGGGCGCAGGGGCCTTATAAGATCTTCGGCCGCGCCAAGACGCTCGAACTGGGGCCGGTCCAGCCGGGCGAGAGCTGGCGAGGTATTTACCGTGCCTTAGACTCTTATGAATTCGTGCGTCCGGGGGACGTCATCATCGTCAGCACGTCGCTGCCGGATTATGCCTATTTCGGCGAACTGAATGCGAATCTCGCCATCCGTGCCGGGGCGGCGGGTGCGGTTATTGATGGCTTTACGCGGGATACGGACGCCGTCCGCATGCTTCGCTTCCCCGTCTTTGCAAGGGGCGCCCACTGCGCCGATGTCCGGATGGAGGGCACAGTGCGGGCGATGAACGGGGAGGTCGATATCGGCGGCGTCAAAATCCGCAATCACGATTTCATCCTGGGCGACAGCGACGGGGTTGTGGCGGTCCCGGAGGCTTGCTGGCCGGAAGTAATTGACGAGGCGTGGAAGCGCATTGGCCAGGAGTGGACCATCAAGATGCAGATCGCGCTTGGATTGCCGCCTGAACAGATCCTGAAGCAAACCGGCCCATTTTAGACGGCAATGCGAGTCCTCTTTTACCACGATCCGGTGTATGAGCTCGGCCAGCCGTTCTTCTGGAAGTACTTTGTTCGCTGGACCTCGCGAATGCGGGCGGGACTCGACGGCGTTGAATGCCGCTTCCTTCTTGCGGACCACCTTGCTGACCAGGCGAGGGAGTCGGGGGTACCGGAAGATGAGATGGTCCTGGTACGGGAGGACCACTTCCGGGCATTTGTGGAGCATCGAACGGGTAATTGGAATTCGTTCTGGTACGAACGCCGCTACTCGGATGACAGCCTGCGCCGTGCCGGTTCGTTCCTTGGCCGCGCTCTAGGCAGCTTTGTTCCGGATGTCATACTGACTCACAGCCCCGCCCCCTTCCTGCGTACGCTGTTTCCATCAGCCGTGCTGTTGCACTTCGAAGCCGGGCTGATGAAGTTCCCTCCATTTCCGATGTCCTTTTATTTCGATCCCTGCGGCTTCTTTCGAGACTCCTGGCCAGTCAAGCATGCCGAAGAGCTTCGCGTTCTTGGTCTCACAAGGGAACAGCAGCAGGAAATTGACGGGCTGCGGGCCTTTTTCACCGAGGAGCTGCTGCGGCCATTGTCTCCTTTTCGCCCGGTCATGGATGAGGAGGGCAAGCGCTTCCGGCGCAAAGTCCTCGTGCCGCTCCAGTTCAATCGGTTCTTTGGTTTCGACTCGCAGTGCCCCTTTGCGTCGCAA
>JADGHK010000407.1 GCA_019686145.1 Bryobacteraceae bacterium
CGGGATCAATGGAGCCGTCACTTTTCAAACGGAATCGCCACAGCTTGCGCGCGCCGCCGGGAGTATTGTTGTTGTTATCGGCCACATAGAGGTACCTGTCTCCCGCTGATACCAGGATCCCGTTCGGACGGTCCACCTCGTGGGCCATGATTCGCGTCACCTTTCCTGGTGCATCGATCCGGTAGACCCCTTCCACCAGCTTCCCATCCTTGTCCCGCATCTTCATGTCATCGCGGTTTCCGTATCGTGGATCGGTGAAGTAGATTCTGCCCTTGGAATCGATGGTCAGATCGTTGGGCGAATTAAAAGGCATGCCCTGATAGCCGTCCGCCATTACGGTCGTGCTTCCATCCGGTTCAATGCGTACGACCCGGCGGTTTCTGGCTTCGCATACCACCAGACGGCCCTGGTGGTCAAACAGCAGCCCGTTGGCGCCAGCCGCCGCCTCGCGGAATACGGTCACGCGGCCCGACGGGTCGCGCCGGCTGATGCCGTTCTTACCTGTGAAGTACAGCGTTCCCTTACCGTCCCACGCAGGTCCTTCGCCCGCGCCCACATTGGGCTCGCGGACCGGTCTCTCACCAGGAATCAACGGTGAATCTGCGGCGTAGAGGGCAATCGAAACTACGAGAGCAGGGAAGAGGAATCGCATCACTGGATCCAAACGCCACGACTTTATCAAAGACATGCAATTTAAGCTACACTTTTAACCCGTTTGAATACATAATGAACTGAGCAGAGCAGGAGCTTCTCGTGAGGAAGTATTTTCTGAGAGGACTCATCGGCGGCCTTTTGCTGGCTGGGCCGGGCACGGTGAGCCTTTGTGCGGCTGATTTCGCCACTGATGTTTACCCTGTCTTGCAAAAGGCTGGCTGCGCTGATTGCCACAACCCGGACGGAGTGGCATCAGGCACGCGCCTGAAGTTCCCGGAACGAAACGCTTCCAACGCTGCCGTCAACGCTTTTGGCCGTTCGCTGCGGAGCCTTATCGATCGCGCCAACCCCGAAAAATCGATACTGCTCAGCAAACCGACCCTTCGCGTCGCTCACGCGGGCGGAAAGCGGATCGAGCCGGGCACGCCGAACGAAGAGGTACTGCGCCGTTGGATTGAGGAACTCGCGAAGTCGAATGATACCGAACCGGCGGCTGAAGTCGCAGAAGCGGTGAAACCGGTAGGGCCGGTCCTGCGGCGTCTCACACACAGTCAATACAACAACACGGTTCGTGACCTGCTTGGTGACGATAGCCGCATCGCTGATACCTTCCCGCCCGAAGACTTTGTGAATGGCTTCCGCAATCAGTACCAGGCACAGAACACCTCGCCGCTGCTCGCCGAAGCCTACGCCGTGGCCGCGGAGAAGCTGACGAAAAAGGCGCTGGCCGGGAAGGCCGCCAGCCGGTTCATTCCTTGCAAGCCCAAATCCGCGGTTGATGCAGCCTGCCGGGATCAGTTCATTACCACGTTCGGGCGCAGGGCTTTTCGCCGCCGCTTGCTTCCCGAGGAGGTGGATCGGTACCGAACTCTCTTCAACTCAGGCGCGCAGGCCGGCAAGGATTTTTACGAGGGAGTCAGGGTCGTGATGGAGGCGATGCTTCAATCGCCGAACTTCCTGCTGAGGGTGGAGAATGGCCTGGACCCGGCATTCCGCTCATACGAGACGGCGAGCCGCCTCTCGTATGCACTTTGGAACACCATGCCGGACGAGGAGTTGCTGCGGGCGGCTGAATCGGGCGAATTGAATACGCCGGCCGGTGTCGAGCGAGCGGTCCGCCGCATGCTGAAGGACCCGCGCGCCAGGCAGGCGATGGATGAGTTCCTGGCGGAATGGCTCCGGTTTGACACCTTACTGAGCACCATCAAGGACCGCCGCACCTATCCTCAGTTCACACCCGAACTTGCGGTTTCGATGGCGGAAGAGACCCGGCGTCTGTTCTCGCATCTGGTCTGGAACGACCAGAACTTCATGGAGTTTTACTCCGCCGATTATGGGTTCCTCAGCTCGGATCTCGCCGCCTTGTACGGCGTGAACCGGCCGTCTCAGGAGTTCGAGAAGGTAACGATCCCGGCTGCAACCGAACGCGCCGGCGTCCTCGGCCAGGCGACCTTCCTCACCCTGACCAGCAAGCCTGCTGAAACGTCGCCCACCGCCCGGGGGCTCTTCATTCGGGAACGTTTTCTTTGCCAGGACGTGCCGCAGCCACCGCCCGGCGTGAACGGGAATCTGCCGCCGCTTGCCCGTGAAAAGCCTAGGACGAATCGGGAGCGCCTGGGTATCCATTTGAGCAATGCGAGCTGCGCCAGTTGCCACACCTTGATCGACCCGATCGGTTTTGGCTTCGAGAAATTCGACGCGATCGGGCAGCGGCGCGAGAAGCAGAAACTCGTATTCCAGGCTGCGCGCGGTGAGAAGCAGACCCAGCCGCTCGTTGTTGAGCTCGACCTGGACACCTCGGGCTACGTGGCCGGCATTCCGGATTCAGCCTTCTCTTCGCCGCGGGAGCTTGGTAAGATTCTGGCAGGCAGTGCCCAGTGTCAGGAGTGTGTCGCCAAGCAGCTCTTCCGTTATATGGCGGGAAGACATGAAACGCCGGCAGACCGGGTCCTGATTCGCAAGGCGTTTGAGCGCTTTCGCAGTTCCGGGTTCCGTTTTCAGGAACTCTTAGTTTCCTTATCGAGTTTGCTTGTATTCCCGGAGGGAGTGGACAATGCCGTTCGTAGTGACTAAGAAGCAAGCTTTATCGCGCCGGCTGTTCCTGCGGGGCGTTTCTGCGGTCGCAGGGGCTCCCGTGATGGTTGGGCTGCCGCCGCTTGCGGCGATGTTCAATTCGACGGGAACCGCGTATGCCGCCGGTACCGAGGCAACGCCGCCGACGCGTTTCGTTCTCTGGTTCAACGGCAATGGGATTCCCGAGAAGTATTGGATTCCGAAAGAGACCGGAAAGGACTTCACTCTGACGCCGTGCCTCGCTCCGCTGGCGCCATTCCGCGAGGATATCCATATCGTCACCGGTTTGGATAACCCGGCTGCGCGCCTCCCGGGGCCAGGGAACGACCATCACCGGTCGATGAGCGCCCTGATGACGGGCACTCAGTTCACCGGCCGCGGCGCAGGAGGTCCTTCTATCGATCAGTTGATTGCGGCCCGCATCGGAGGGCAGTCGAGGTTCCGCTCCCTTCAGATTGGCGTCTCTCAGGAATCCTTTGGCGAGAGCATCCAGCGCAACATGAGCTGGGCCGGCTACGATCGTGCGCTGCCGCCGGAGATGCTTCCGCACAAGCTGTTCGACCGCTTGTTTGGAGCGCGTGACGCCGGCTGGGTGGCGCGGAAGAAGAGTGTCCTCGATGCGGTGCGCGAAGACACACTGGTTCTGCGCAAGAGCCTCGGGCGCGAAGATCAATTGCGCCTCGACGAGCACCTTGCTGCCGTCCGGGATGTAGAGCGTGCGATTGCCAGCCTTCCTCCCGAGTATCGTAGGGTGGATCCGCCCGAGTTTGACGGCGATATGAAGGACTGGCCGAGGATTGCAAAGATTCAAAGCGAGCTGCTGGTCCATGCTCTTGCCTCCGGCCAGACCCGCGTTGCATCGTACATGCTCACAAAGTGCCAGGGCCT
>JADGHK010000408.1 GCA_019686145.1 Bryobacteraceae bacterium
ATGTACGCAATCGGCGGCTAGGCTCCTCTATCCTTTAGCCAGCGCGGGCGCGTGCGCCTTGATCTTTTGGATCGCTTCAACGATCTGTTCCATGTCCGATCGCGGTCCAAGCAGCATGTTCTGCGTCAGCCAGATCGCCTCGCTGCACAGGCGGTCATTGGCCGGGCAATGATTCTGCTCCCGCCATTGCTTCAGCCTCGCCTCGCCGTAGATCGCGCGATAGCCTTTTGACTGAATCACCTGCTCCAGGAAAGGCTCGCGATTGAGAGGCGCATAACCGCCCGAAGCCGGGATTCCCTCCGCCCGCAGCGCCTTAAGAAAGCCGGCTTTCGACAGTCCCGCAAACCGCGACGCATCATAGCGGAACATGTACAGATGATAGGCGTTGCGCGTACAACCGGCATACGTCCTGGCAGGTCTGATGCCGTCGATCTCCGCGAGCATCGACGTGAGATAGCGGCCGTTTTCATCGCGCTGCCTGGCCTGCCGTTCCAGGCGCTCCATTTGGGCAAGCAGGAGCGCTCCCTGAAACTCCGTGAGCCGGAGATTCGCTCCGTAGCTGGCGTAGGTGAAGTCCGGTGCAGCAGTGCGGCGGGCGCGGCCGTTGTTGTGAAAGGCAAAGGCTCGCTCCACAAACTGCGCGTCGTTGGTGAGCATTGCGCCGCCTTCGCCGGAGTTGAGATTCTTACTGGCCTGGAAGCTGAAGCACCCTGCCTTACCGATCGAGCCGACTCTGCGGCCTCGCCACTCCGCCAGATGCGCCTGACAGGCATCCTCGATCACAATGCAGTTGCGCCGGCTGGCGATCGACGTGATCGCATCGAGATCACAGGCGGCGCCGCCGAGATGCACAGGCAGAATGGCGGCCGTCCGGGGCGACATTACGGCTTCGATACTCTTCGGGTCGATCTGGAAGGTTTCGATGTCGGTGTCGGCAAAGACCGGCAGCGCGTGCCGCATCAGCACGACGTTGATGGTGGCGATAAACGTGTAAGGCGGAACGACCACCTCATCGCCAGCCTCAATGCCGGCTGCCGCCAGCGCAGTCAGCAGCGCGCTGGTTCCGTTCGCCGTCGCCAGACAGTACCGGGCGCCGACCAGCTTCGCATAGGATTCCTCGAAGGCTTCAACCGTCTTTCCACTCCCGCGGCCCCACTTCGCGCTGCGCAGAACGCCGAGAAGACCGCGCTCCTCCGGCTCGCCGAAAACCGGCCATGAGGGGAAGGGCTCCCGCCGCATGGGAGCGCCGCCAAGCAGCGCCGGCTTCCTGTCGGATGCACGCACCTTTCGAAGCGCCGATAGCCCCGCAGCCACCGCTGCCATCCACTGCCTGCGACCTGTAGATCCCACGATGCTTCCTCCCGCTCTCAGATTGTACGCCTCGAGCGGCCGGGGGAAAACCAATGCAGGCGCGGTCAGGCTTGCGCGGCGACGCCCTCCAATCCAAGCTGGGCCGCCCGCGCTTGCATTGCCCGGATGCAGAATTCGATGTGCTCATCGAGGTCGACTCCGAGTTCGGCGGCGCCCTGGACAATATCCTCCCGGCTCACCGCCCGGGCAAACGCCTTGTCCTTCATCTTCTTCCGCACGGACTTCACGTCGACTTCGTGGATGCTCCGGCCGGGCTTTACATAGGAGACCGCCGTAAGAAAGCCGGCGAGCTCGTCGCAGGCGAACAGCGCCTTTTCGAGCGGCGTGACCCTCGGTACGCCCGTGAAGCTCGCATGCGAAAGAATGGCGCGCCGGATCTCCTCGCTGACGCCCCGTTCGGCGAGAATCGGCTCTCCTTTTGTGGGATGGTCGGGGAGCGTCGGATGGATTTCCCAGTCGAAGTCGTGGAGGAGACCTGTGACAGCCCACTTCTCTTCGTCTTCGCCGAACTTTCTGGCGTAGGCGACAAGACAGGCTTCGACGGCAAGAGCATGCTTCCGGAGGCTGTCGGATTGAATGAATTCACAAACGATCTGCCAGGCTTGTTCTCTCGTCATCGCGAAACTTTGAAGATACCAGCATCGAGCAGGGCGATGACGAGGGTATACCGAGACAAAGCTCAGTTGCGTTGATTCCAACAAGGGGAGTATGCTGAGAAAGTTAGCTGCTGTCGGGGCGTGGCTCAGCCTGGCTAGAGCGCCTGGTTCGGGACCAGGAGGTCGGAGGTTCGAATCCTCTCGCCCCGACCATCCCACATTGGCCGGTCCTCCACCCGGAATGGGGTTCCCCTGAGAGCCATCATCACCCGCCCCCGCATATTCCGTATAGTCAAGAAGCACTGCGGCTGCGGACCAGGAGTTCCTGGCTCAGCACGTTCGCAGGCAATGATGAAAACGGAACAGGCCGAAGTACAATCGACATAACATGCGTACCGCGCTGCTCTTTTTCCGTGCGATGAGCGGGGCTTACGGATGCCGGTCCGTCTCTTCGTTCTGGGGAAGGAATTTCAGGCGATGAAGGCCGCGGGAGCGCTTCGAAACGGTCAAACGGAGGAAGCGGTTGAGCCGGGCCAGCATCCAATTATGCAGTCACAAACGCATTTTTTGCCGGAAAAAACTACCTTCCATCTGTTAGAGAAGCATGGTTTCCGGTTTTTCGTGGTTGCGGCAGCAGGCGTGCTAGGGAAAGGAACAGATGCACGCTGTCGAAGGCGGCAAGTCTGCCGCCCTTTCGCGCGCCGGTCGTACAAACGGGAGGACTCAATGAAATCGTACCGCGTGGCCCTGGCCGTACTTTTTGGCCTGGCTTCCTTGGGCATTGCCGAGGACAAACCTCAACGGCGGCTGGAATCAGTCACTTGGAATCCGGTAAAGAAAGAACTCACCTGGGTGGTTTCAAGCGGCGTTACCACCGATGCGGGAAACCAGAGTGGAAAGAAGTATCAACCCGGGGAAACTCGAACGTACCGGATCGACATGGAAAACGCCACGATGACGTTTAATGGGGAAACTCGCAAGTTCAGCCAGCAAGAGGCGACCAGCGTCAGCGGTTTGATGGCGCTGATCTCCACCTACGCTGTTGAGTCAACCATCTGGTGGGAAAAGGGCCACGGTGAAAAGGTCTCCGGCGGGGAGCGCGTTAGCGCCGAACCGCCAGCAAGTTCCGGGCAATGCTCCCTGCCCGCTCTGGCAGCTCTGAACCGCTAGCCGGCAGAAGCTCAACCGGGCCGGCCGGAGCTTGCCGCGCCGGTAGCCCGTTGTCAGCTCGAGAGTCTTGGTGTCCCTTACCGACCCCGCACGAGCCCTCCGCCTTCCTCCGGAGGGCTTCTTTGTGGCATCCCGCTGAGTCCGAATGACTCTTCTCCGCTCCCATTAGCCCTTCAGACGTTTCGTGTTGATACAATGGCAACTTACTTTTAAATGGCGTGGGAGGAGTCCCAGTGAGATTCTTTGGAGCGGCCCTGCGGGCCTACAGCTATCTTTATCATTCGATCCTCGCCCTGTTCTTATTGGGAATCGCTTTAGTGACCCTTCTGTCAGGTCACCACAACCTGAAGATGGGGATGCTCCCGTGGTCCGGCGAGCAATTAACGTACTGGCTGCTGGGTTTGAGCCTGGCAGGACTGGCTTCCGTGGCTTTGGCGGTGATGGGCAGACTCCGGGCCCTTTTCGTGGTCTGGGCCCT
>JADGHK010000409.1 GCA_019686145.1 Bryobacteraceae bacterium
TCCGTCGGCATAAAGTTTCCCTGGGTCAATACAATCTCGTTAGAAACGGGCCGTGTCCCGAGGCCTAGCTGCAGGCCGCTCGGAACGATGGTTTGCGCGCCCGCTGCCGCACCTGGCTGGATCAGGTTCTGGTAGAGCAGGTCCTGGAACTGGGTGCGGCGCATCTTGAAGCCGACTGTGTTGGCGTTCGCCAGGTTGTGGGCAATATTATCGACGGCCATCTGCTGGGCTGTCATTCCGCTGCCCGCGCTGTATAAAGCTCGAATCATGTCACTTTCCTCCTTCAGGGTTTGCTAGACCCGCGCTACTTCTTCCACTGCCCGCCGGTTCATTTCACCCCCGAGCGTCAGCGCCTTCTGTAGCATTTCGAACTGCCTCATCACGTTCACGAGCCGGACTGCAACTTCGGCTCCGCCTGTGTTTGAGGCTTCCATATGCCCCTGCCGTACCTCCGCTTGCGACGCCAGCGGCTGAGGAGGCGTGGGCGTCAGCCACTGAAAGTAGGTTCCGTCCCGCTTGGAGAGTCCCTGCGGCTGATCGAAGCGCACAATTTGCAGCCGGTCCATCTCTACGCCGGCCTGCCTGACAATGCCTTCGGCCGACACCTCAATGGGAGCCGCGGGGTCCAGATTCCAGGGGCGGCCGCTCGCTGTTGCCACTGGATACCCCTCGGTCGTCTCCAGTCTGCCGGCCTTTGAAATTCGGAAGGCGCCATTGCGGGTATAAAGAGGACCGGAAGGCGCCTGCACGACGAAAAAGCCTTCGCCGGAGAGGGCGAGGTCCAAAGGGTTGCCCGTCAGCTTGAGCACTCCTTGAGAAAAATCCGTCCACCGGCCCTCCACCACCGGCATTCTCGCCGGGTCGCGGTCGACGCCGGCCGCCTCCTCGGAAAGGAAGAGCGAATAGAACTCGCGGTCGGATTTGTATCCGGCAGTCCCCGCGTTTGCAAGGTTATTTGCAAGCAGCTCGAGAACGTCGATGCGGGCCCTCATTCCGCTTGCAGCCGCTGTGGAGAGTACGTCCATGGCAGTGAACCTCGCCCGAATCTGTGCAAATGAATCGCCAAGCGAAAGAAAAACTCAAAAGCCAGAAAAGTCAGCCGAAAAGGCAATCAGGGGCGGCTTGCCTAGCGACAAGTTTTTGTCGCTCCGCGCCTCATGACAAACTCTTGACACCCCCTTCTCCCGCTAACCCTATGACCACAAGGGATTCGGACTCTGGTTCTCTACCTGCTTGAGATCCAGCGTGATGACGCTCGGTCTCTCCAACGTAGTCCCCGCGGCAGGCGCTCCGATCGTCGAGGGCCAGGTGGCCGATGCGGCCGGACCAGGCATCTTCCCGGAGCTGCTTGCGGCGCTCTTGGCAGGCGAGGCTCCGGTGCAGGATCCGGTCCCCCTTTACGCAGAAACTCCCTCGGTGAAGGGCCACGAGGAAACGGGCAGCAGCGGCGAGGAATCTGGGGAACAGGCGGACGTGGAGAAAGAGGAAGAGGAGTTCGTTCCGCTTGCTCCTGCTGCGCTTGCCCCTTCCCCGCAACCGGCGAAGCCGCTTTCTTTCGCTTTTCCTGTTGCTGCTCCGGTTCTTCCGGAGCCGCCTGAGAACAATACTCCCGGGTCCGGTGATGCCGCAAACAGCGCTTTGGGCAACGCACAGGTGTCAGGGGAACCGGCCGCCGACGCGGGCGCGTCCCTTGAGCCTGCCATTGGGCTGCCGGTAATTCCAATGCGGAAAGAGGCACCCGATCGTGTTGCGACGCCATCGGGAGTGAAAGTGAAGCCGGCGGCCGAACAGCCGGCTGAGACGATGGAGATTGCATTTGCGGCCTATGTCGAACCTGCCGAAAGCAGCGGGACTGAAAGGTCGAACCAGCAGGCGCCAATAAGACCGGAAGTAAAGCAGGCGGAGGCTACGCAGAGGGAGCCGGTCAAGGCCGAGCGCGTGGCGGCAAGCCAATCAACTCTTCAGACCGGTAGCGTCCGATCGGCGCAGGAGGCGCCAGAGGCGGCAGAGCACGTAATCCAGCGAGCCGAACCGGCGCGTGCCAAAGGAAAGGAGCATGCGCCTCATTCCAGCCAGGCGCCTCTCGAAGAGGCGAAGGCGCGGATGCAGGTGAGGCCGGGCGACTCCCAAGCGGGCTCTGAGTATTCGCGGGCCGGGAACTCGACACCGGCTCCCGGGTTGACAACGGCTCCTGCTCACAGCCGGCAGGCGGCGCCAGACGCTCCGAAGCTTGCCGATCTCGCGCCGGTGCAGGAGATTCGGGAGATCCCGGAGCCGAGAGAGATCTACCGGCCGTCAGGCCCGCCTGAGATTGCATTGCGAATCGAAGGCGGCAGCGACGATCGCGTCGATGTACGGCTGAGGGCTTACCAGGGAGGAGTGGCGGTCGCTGTTCGCAGCTCGGATCCGGAGCTTGCTTCCACTCTAAGAGCAAACCTGGACGACCTTGTGAGCAGGCTGGAAAGCGACGGACAGAGGGCCGAGTCGTGGGTTCCGGCTGGAGAGATCCCGGCGGCGCCCGAGGCTGCGGAGGCGCGCAACGGCCGTCACAGCGATGGGGAGGCGGCGCGCGATTCACAGAGCCAGCAACAGGGGCAGCAGCAAAGGGAAGGGGATGGACGGAACCGCCAGCGGGGCTCAAGACCTCAGTGGATGGAAGTGTTCGAGAACAGCCTGGAATCTTCCCGAGGGAGGCATTGATGGTCGAAGGGGTATCAAATTCTTCCACAACGGATGTCAGCACAATGACTAACTCGGCTGCGGCGCCGCCTGACGAGTTGAGCAAAGACGCCTTCCTGCAGCTGCTGATCGCGCAGATCCGGCACCAGGACCCGCTGAATCCGACTGACGGCGCAGAGTTTCTGGCGCAGCTTGCCCAGTTCAGCACGCTTGAGCAGCTGATGAGCATTCGGGAGGGTGTGGAGACGCTGGTAGCTCAAATGACGCAGCCAGAGGGGGGCAATGCGGGCGCTTGAGGCAAAGGGAGGGGCTGCCGAGGATGAGGCGGGCCCCACGACTCTGGAGCAGCTCGGCCATCTTGCGGACGTACGGATTGACGTCGAGGTTGAGCTGGATCGCAAGAAGATGACGATCCGTGAGCTGCTCGATCTGGAAGCAGGAGCTGTGATCAAGATGACCCGGTCCGCGGGGGAGAACATCGACATCATCATTGGCGGGACTTTGGTGGGATTCGGAGAAATCGTTGTGATCGAAGACGCAATGGGAGTCCGCATCACGGACTTCAACGTCGAGGAGTGACAGCAATGGCAGCCGAGGCGATTTCGCTCGTTGTTGTCTTTCTGCTGCTCGGTGCAGCGATGTGGTTGCACCGCCGGCGTCCGGATTGGCCGAAAGCCGCAGGCAGCCGGAACCTGGAGAGCCTCGACCGGGTCCGGCTGGGACCGAATCACACCGTCCATCTGATCCGTGCCGGCAATCGACGCCTGATTGTCGCCACACATCCGGGCGGCTGCACGCTCCTCGGCAGGCTGCGGTCTGAGGACGCTTCAGGGCTGGAGCCCGTCCGGATAGAAAGGACTCTCCGCTAATGCCGGTCGTTCTTGCGCTAGCCGCATCGCAGGATTCCTTCCTCGGAATCGGGCTTGGA
>JADGHK010000410.1 GCA_019686145.1 Bryobacteraceae bacterium
GCCAGCGCAAGGGCGTAGTTGTTCCTTGTGCCGCCGTCTTCCGGTTTCAGCTCAACCGCCTTGCGGAACGCGTCCAGCCCCTTCTCAATGGTCGCTGTCTGTTCGGCTCCGGTCTGGCTATTGGCTAAACCCATGTAGGCTTCGGCGAGATTGGCCCATACGGCATACTGCTTCGGATCGATTTCGCTGGCCTTGGTGAAGTGCTGGACAGCAGTGGCGAACTGCTTCGTCTTCAGGGCCTCCATTCCGGCGTTGAACGCGTCGTTCAACGCCTTGTCCTTGGCCAGTTCCTTCTGACGTTCTTTGATCTGCTTCTCCAGCGCGGCCCGCTGTTCCGGAGTCATGTCGCGAGCCTGCTCCTGAGTGATCGTGCCTGTCTCGGCAGCCTGCTGCATTGCCTGCTGCCTCTTCTTAATCTCCGCGAGGTCAAAATCTACGGTAATCGGATCGCCGAGACGCGTTTGCACGCCATTGGCAACGTCTCGCTGCTGCCCGTCCACAACCAGCGTCACCTTGTACCTGCCAAGAGGGAGACCAGCGTGAAAGTAGTGCCCCTTCTTGTTGGTCTTCACCTTGTAATTCCCCTTAATGTCAAGGCGTTCGATCTGAATGAGGGCGTCCTTCAGGGGCTGACCATCTTCTCCCTTGACGGTACCTTCAATAGACCCTGTCTGTCCCCATGAAAGCCCAGCGAATAGCAGACAAGAAAGGGTCGCCAAGCCCAATTTTCGCAACCTGGCAGCCATTAACAGACCTCCAACTCTGATTTCACGCACTATCACACAGGATACTACAAACTCGAGACCGCGGGGGAGCGGAAATGCTTGCAACCGGAAGAGAGGGGAGCGGTTCTCCCGATGTCGGAAACCTCACAGAGACGGGCTTGCCAGGAGCTTTCGCGAAAACTGACCTTATTAGTATTTGTTCCTGGCAACACTTCTCGTACCCAGGATGGCTGGAACCACGTCGAATAGGTTAGCGGACGCTATATAATGGAGGACATACCAGGGTCTCCAATGCGCTTGGCCGTTCTACTCGCTCTGTTCTTGTCTTCTCTTGCGATTGCCCAGACTCCTCTTGAGGAGGCCCTGAATCTGTACAACCGGACACAGTATGAAGAGGCTCTGAAAATTCTTTTGCCTCTGAAGGTGAAGTCAGCTCCGGTGTACGAGCTGATTGGCAAGAGCTACTTCATGTCCGGCGACTTCAAGCGGGCGTCGCAGTATTTTGAGAAGGCAATCCAGCTCGAGCCGGGTAACTCCAGCTACCACAACTGGTTAGGCAAGGCTTACGGCCGGCGGGCGGAGATGGCCAACATCCTGGCGGCGCCAGGGCTCGCCTCGAAGGCGCGCAAGAGCTTTGAGAAGGCCGTTGAGCTCGACCCTCGAAATCTCGAAGCTACGAACGATCTGCTTGAGTACTACCTGGAGGCCCCGGGCTTCCTGGGCGGTGGAATCGACAAGGCAGCCGCGCTGAGCGGAAAGATTCGGGAAGTGGACCCGATTGAGTACCACTGGGCGCAGGCGAAGATTGCAGAGAAGCGGAAGGAGTTCCATACTGCCGAGCTGCAGCTCCGGCGGGCGGCGGAACTGGCTCCGCAGCAGATCGGGCGGCTGCTCGATCTCGCAAAATTCCTGGCAAGACAGGGTAAAGTTCAGGAAAGCGAGGCGGCTTTCGCTGCCGCGGAAAAGCTGGCGCCTGGCAGCCCGAAAATCATGTTCGAGAAGGCGAGCACCTATATCCGCCTGAAACACAATCTCGAAACGGCCCGGCGCCTCCTCCAGCAGTACCTTCGCTGCGATCTGACGCCGGACCTGCCGTCTAAGGCAGAAGCCGAAAAGTTGCTCAAAGCGAGCTACGGCGGGTAAAGGATGAACTTTGGCGAGGCGCTCCGGTTCGCCTTTGATGCGCTTCGCGCCAATAAGATCCGTTCACTCCTTACGGCGCTGGGGCTTGTCATCGGAAATGCTTCGGTCATCCTCGTGGTGACCATCTCCCTCACAAGCCGCGACTACATCCTCGATCAGATCCGTGCGATTGGCTCCAACCTCGTCTACGCCTACTATGAAGCCGGCAGCCGCACGGCGATGCTGGTGGAGGCCGATTTTGTCAAACTTGCGGACGTGCAGGCCGTCCGGGAACAGCTCGGTTCGCGGATTGTTGCCGCAACCGGGGTGATCACGAACTACGACCGCCTGTACATCAATGGCCGCGCAGAGGACATCGCCGTTATAGGGGCGGACGATCAGTACGCGCTGGTGCGAAATCTGGTCGTGCCTGCCGGCCGGTTCCTGGATGCAAGCGACGTCGAGCTGCGGCAAAAGGTGGCGCTGCTGACCACGCAACTGGCGAAGCGCCTGTACGGCAGCGACGAATCTGCAATCGGACAAGTGCTGAAGCTTTCCGGCCTGCAATTCACCGTCATCGGAACCTTCCGTGAGAGAACTTCCACGTATGGCCTCAGCGAGCTCAACTCGGAAACCGTCCTGATTCCGATCACGGTGATTCGCTATTTTACGCAGGTGGAGCGCATTGATCCCCTGTATGTCCAGGCACGATCCGCTAGCGACGTGGAGCCCGTGGCTGCCGAAGTACGCCGGATTCTGGAGAGCAGGCACAGGCCCGGCGCGCGATACCGCGTGGAGACTCTGACCGCGATCCTCGATGCCGCCAAGAATATCGCCGCGATCCTCACGCTCGTGCTCGTGCTTGTGTCCGCGATCGCGCTGATTATTTCGGGCATCGGCATCATGAACATCATGCTGGTGACCGTCACGGAGCGGACGAGGGAGATCGGGGTCCGTATGGCGGTCGGGGCATCCCGGCGCGATGTCCTGGGACAGTTTCTGTTGGAGGCCGTCACCATCAGCATAGGCGGAGGGTTGGTTGGAATCCTGGTTGGCGTCGCCGGTCCTCTTGCGGCAAACTTTTTGCAGGATCAGGTGAAGATCCCCATCTCGATGTTGTCCATCTTCATTGCCTTTGCTGTTTCCTTCCTGGTGGGTCTGGTGTTTGGCTTGTTACCGGCGCGCCGCGCGGCACGTCTGAACCCTACTGAGGCGTTACGGTACGAATGACCGCTGCGGACTGCAGCGCTTTCTTATCTGGAGAGGGATTAATGAGATTTTTCATAGGATTCCTGTGCCTGTGCTCCGCCGCTTTCTGCGAGGTGCGAACGATCACTCTGCGGGAGGCGGTCGACCTGGCGTTGAAGCAAAATCCGGACATGACCCTGGCGCGCCTGGATGAGCAGCGAGCCGTATATTCCGCAAGGCTTGCGGCCGATCCATTTACGCCGAAAGTCTACGTTGGCAGCGGACTGGCCTATTCGAGCGGCTTCCCGCTGAGCCTTGAGGGATCCTCCCCTTCCATCATTCAAGCCCGGGCGAGCATGTCGATCTTTAACCGTCCCTTGAGCTATCAGGTGGCCGCTGCGCGGGAGAATGCACGGTCGGCTGCAATCGACACGCAGGCGAAGCGGGAAGATGTGGCGCTGCGGACGGCGACGCTTTATCTTGACGCGCAGCGGGCCGCTCGCAACCTGGATCTGGCGCGGAGGCAGGTGGAGAACCTGGAACGCGTCGCCGAAACGGTCAAGGCG
>JADGHK010000411.1 GCA_019686145.1 Bryobacteraceae bacterium
ATGTTTATAAGTGACAGCCAAATGCCTCCTCAATGCCCTTCACGAGCTCGGCCGCCTCGAGCAGCGTCAAGCCCTTGATCTGTTCCAGAATTCCGTTTACGTCCGCCATCTTAATCTTCCTCTAAAAAATTTCCAGTTGACTCCGTCTGTCTGAGCGCGCCGGCAGTGACTGCTGCGGCCCCCTCACAAATTAGCTGCGAAACTTCTTCTCCTTGACTGCCTCATTGAGGACGACCGCCAGGTTCCGAGCAACTCCGTTCAACGACACCGCCAGGCGCTGAGCCGAGGAGTTCAGAAGGAACATGATCTTTCCAATCAATTGCTCCTTCGACGGCATATTCGCCAGGTCGTTGATCGCCTTTACGTCGATCACACGGCCCTCGACCATTCCCGCCTTGAACGAGAACGTCGGATTCGCCTTCGCATATGCGATGAGCGCCTTGGCCAAGGCAACCGGATCGGAGGAGGTGTAGGCTACGGAGGACATTCCCCGCATGCCCTGCAACAACTGCTCCGCCGGCGTTCCCTGCGATGCCTTTTCCGCAATGTTGTTCTTTACAACCTTGTACTTCCCCCCAGCCTCCCGGACTGCCTTCCGCAGCTCAAAGTCCTGAGAGACAGTGAGCTTTTCGAAGCCGGCGACGAAGACGTGCGGCGTCTTCTCAAGTTCCGCCCGCAGATACTCGAAATCCTTGCGTTTTTGTTCGCGATCCTTCACTTGTTCTCCCTCCCAGGACTACACGGCTTTGACGTTGAAGGTGCTCACGTCCACCGGGACGCCAGGTCCCATCGTCGAGCAAACGGTTGCGCTGCGCACGTACTTACCCTTGGCCGCAGACGGCTTCGCCTTGATCACTGCCTGGATGAGAGTGCTTGCATTCTCGATGAGCTTTTCTGTTGCGAAACTCGTCTTGCCGACAGGCGCGTGGATCACGCCGCTCTTGTCGACGCGAAACTCAACCTTACCCGCTTTCACCTCTTGCACCGCTTTCGCTACGTCAACAGTCACGGTGCCGGTCTTCGGGTTCGGCATCAGGCCTCGGGGACCCAGAATCTTGCCCAGCTTACCGACAGAGCGCATCATGTCAGGAGTGGCGATGACAGCGTCATAGTCCAACCAGTTTTCGGACATGATCCGGTTGACGATGTCCTCTCCTCCCACGTAGTCGGCACCAGCTTCGGCAGCCTCGCGCTGTTTGTCGCCGGCGGCGATTACGAGCACGCGCATCGATTTGCCCAGTCCATTCGGGAGCACGACAGTTCCACGCACCATCTGGTCGGCATGCTTGGGGTCTACGCCGAGGCGCATGTGCACCTCAACCGTCTCGTCGAAATTTGCGAACTTGATCTTCTTAACGAGGGGAATTGCCTCTTCCAGCTGGTAGGGACGGTCCTCTACCTGTGCTGCGGCAGACTGGTACTTCTTTCCTTTATTTCTGGCCATGAATCCTCACTGGTGCTAACGGCTCCGCCTCGAAGGGCGTGAGCCTCCCAACTGAAGGCGTCTCTCTGCGGACGAATCTTCTATTTTACCACTGCTTCAAACTAGCTGCAATTCCCGCAGCGTCGCTACACCACCTCGACGCCCATGCTCTGGGCGGTGCCTTTGACCGACCTGATCGCAGCCTGGAGGTCGAAACAATTCAGGTCCGGCATCTTGAGCTTGGCGATCTCTTCCACTTGCGCCATGGTGATCCTGCCAACCTTATTCTTGTTCGGCTCGGCCGATCCTTTGGCAATGTTCACCGCGCGCTTGATCAGAACGGGCACCGGCGGAGTCTTGGTGACGAACGTGAAAGAGCGATCATTATAAATCGTGATGACGACGGGGATGATCAGCCCTTCCTGATCCTTTCCGGAGGTCTTGGCGTTGAAAGCCTTGCAGAACTCCATGATATTGACGCCCTGTGGACCAAGAGCTGTACCCACCGGCGGAGCGGGCGTCGCCTTGCCCGCAGGGATTTGCAACTTAACCTGTGCAGTAACCTTCTTTGCCATACCGATTTCCTGGGAGTGTCGCCTCCCGTCTCTCTGCCGCCACCCTGTGGCTTAAACCATCAAATCTTTTCTACTTGGAGAAAATCGAGCTCTACCGGCGTATTGCGTCCAAAGATCGTAACCAGAACCCGCAGCGTGTTCCGCTCTGCATTGACTTCGTCCACCCGCCCCGAGAAGTTGGCGAATGGACCATCGATGATCCGCACCATTTCGCTCTTCTCGAACGTGAGTTTGGGACGCGGGCGCTCTGCCGACGTCGCCTGGCGGTACAGAATCTGGTTGACTTCGTCGGACGTCAGCGGCACCGGACTGTTGCCGCCTCCAACGAACCCAGTGACGCGGGGCGTCGCTTTGACGGCGTGCCAAAGCTCGTCGTCCATTTCCATCTGAACCAGGACGTAACCGGGATAAAGGAGACGCTTGCTGGTCACCTTCTTGCCCCCGCGCAGCTCGACCACTTCTTCGGTTGGTATCAGGATCTGGCCGATTCGATGGGCAAAACCAAACGCCTCCGCGCGGCTGCGGAGCGACTCAGCAACTTTTTGTTCAAAACCGGAGTAGGTGTGAATGATGAACCATCTCATGGAGGAATCTTCCTCAACTTGAGGAATCCCTCCTGCGGGACGCTCCCCCCCCTCTTGAGCCTCAGCAGGTTCCGCGTGCTCCTCCCCCTGAGGAGCCGCCTCAACCCCCTGGTCGTCAGCCGATCCGCCAGATTCGCCTTCGGAGTCCGGCCAGTTCACCCTGTCCTGGTCTTCCATTTGGCCGCCCTACCTCTTTGTAAACGCTTCAAAAATTGTATTGATACCCCGTCCTAGGACCTGATCGACGAGGGCAAAGTAGGCGGCGAAGAGGAAAACCGCGACGATGACCACGGCCGTGGTGGCGCGGACCTGCTTCCAGCTGGGCCACGTCACGCGGCGCATTTCAGCCCGCACTTCCTCGATGTATCCCTTCACCCGCCCTGGCCAATCGGCAATCTTCCGGCTGATCTCCGGGCTCTCCGACATCGTCTTAACTTCTGCCATATCGATCACATCACCCACTCAAAGGCATCCCCACCATTTAGACGCATCCGGCCTCACCGACAACCGGATTAGCTGTAGCGTGAAACACAGGAGCCCACATCACCGGCAGATCCGTGGAGACGGAGTGGCAGGGGCGGAGGGATTCGAACCCCCACTCGCGGTTTTGGAGACCGCTGGTCTACCGTTAAACCTACGCCCCTCTGAAACCCGCATGTCAAATAGCTTTTCCTATTCTAATTCCAACGCGGGCGCAAAAGTCCATAGCGCCAGAACACCCCCGGAACTCATGGACTCGCCCGCCGCGCCGCTACTTGGTTTCCCTGTGAAGCTGGTGCTTACGGCAGAACGGGCAGAACTTCTTGAACTCAAGCCGTTCCGTTGTCGTCTTCTTGTTCTTCGTGTTTGTGTAATTTCTCCGCTTACACTCAGTGCACTGAAATGTGATGATTTCACGCGGCATCTTCGTGTCCTACTCCAAGATTTCGGTAACGGTGCCGGCGCCGACGGTACGGCCGCCTTCGCGAATCGCAAAGCGCAAGCCCTTGTCCATCGCCACCGGGGTGATCAG
>JADGHK010000412.1 GCA_019686145.1 Bryobacteraceae bacterium
GCATTACGGTTGCCGACGACTATGGGCATCACCCTACGGAGATTGCCGCGACTCTCGCTGCAGCGAGAACCTGCCGGTACTCGCGCATCCACGTCATCTTTCAGCCGCATCGCTACACCCGCACGCAAGCTTTGATGGATGAATTTTCCACATGCTTCAAAGCGGCGGATGCAGTGTATGTCCTGGATATCTACGCGGCGAGCGAGAAGCCGATTGAAGGCGTCACTGGGAAGGCGCTGAGCGAGCGCATTCCGGGAGCTCGATACGCAGGCACGATCGACGAGGCCGTCAACATGGCGCTCGCATCGGTGCGCGAGGGGGATCTGGTTTTGACACAGGGCGCGGGTAACGTCTGGCAGGCCGGCGACCGGATTTTGTCGCGATTGCAGGAAAAAGTTTGAGATGGCGAAGAAACAGACCCCGCGAACGGAAGGGAATGCCTCTGAAGGACCCGGCAGAATCCGTCAGGCCGCCTGGCTGGCGCTGGTCACGGTGGCCGTCGTATGTATCGGATTTGCCGGTCTCTATCTCGTCTCGCAAATCGAGAACTTCATCATCCGCGACCCTCGCTTCACGATTCCCGCTTCGAAAGACTATGGCGACGAGAGCCCCAACATCCGGATTGAAGGGGTAAAGAACGCTTCGCCCGAGCGTCTTCGGGACGTATTTGCGAAGGACATCGGCCGGAGCCTGTACCTGTTCCCCGTCGCGGAACGGCGCAGGAACCTGCTGGCGGTGGATTGGGTGAAGGACGCAACCGTCCTGCGGCTGTGGCCAAACAGCGTTCTGGTGAAGGTGCAGGAGCGGACGCCGGTGGCCTTCATTCCGGCAAGCAGCACGGGCGGCTTGCATCGTTCCGCGCTCATCGACGAGGAAGGGGAGATTCTGTATCCACACCGGAAAGCGGAGTTCCGGCTGCCGGTTCTGATCGGCGTAACGCCGAACCAGCCTTTGGAGGTACGCCGCTCCCGGGTCCGTCGGGTGATGCGCCTGATGAACGAGGTCGGGCCGCTGATGGAGAAAATTTCCGAGATCGATGTTTCCAACCCGGACTCTCTGCGCGTCACAATGCAAGTTCAGGACCGTGCAGTCGTGCTGATTCTTGGGAAGGAGCGCTTCCTGTCCAGGCTCAACAATTTCCTGAATCACTACGAAGAGATCCGGCAGCGCCTGCCGGAAGCCACGGTCCTCGATCTTCGGCTGGATGATCGAATTACGGCGACGGAGTAGGACGCCGGGTATTGAGAGCTGTAACGGATTGAGAAGGAGCAGGCTGTGAGCGGTAAAGTTCGTGTGGCGGCGGGGCTGGATGCGGGCAGCTCGCTGACACGGTGCGTGATCTGCGGGTTGGATGACTCACGCATCCGCCTGCTGGGTTATGGCGAAGCCCCATCGAGGGGCTGGGCGAAAGGGAAGGTAGCAGACCAGGAAGCGCTGGCGGACAGTATCCGTCAGGCGGTGCGGGAGGCGGAGCGTACGGCGCAGCTTTCGATTGAAGGCGTCGTCGTGGGATTGGGCGGCGGCAGCATTTCCGGCTTCGATGCCAGAGGGCTTTACGAGTTTGGCAGGCCGCGGCAAATCGAACAGGGCGACTTGAACTATTCGATCGAGCAGGCCACGAGGACTCGCTTCGAGGAGGACCGGATGCTCCTGCAGGTCTTCCCGCAGGACTTCACGGTCGACGGCCGTGCCGGATATCGAAATCCGCGAGGGCTTACGTGCTCGCGGCTGGAAGCGAACGTTCACCTCGTGACCGTATCCCAACACGACCATCAGGCAATTGTCGCCGCTGTCCACAAGGCGCATCTGGCGGTTGACGAGACCGTGTTTGAGCCGATGGCGTCGGCCTATGCGGCGGTGGTTGCCGAGGAGCGCAGCCGGGGCGTGGCCGTCATCGATATCGGAGCCCAGTCTACCGATCTGGTGGTCTACGACGGGGAAAGCCTGCTGCGGGCTGCTACGATCCCGATTGCCGCCGATCATTTTACGCGCGACGTAGCCTGGGGATTGTGCGTGTCGTATGAGGACGCCGAGCGGCTGAAGGAAGAGTACGGCTGTGCACTGTTAGGTCTCACGGCGGATCACGCGCTCATCGAGGTGCCGTCGTCGGATGGCCGGCCCTCTCGAGAGACGACACGGCGCCAACTGAACGAGATTTTGGAAGCCCGGGCGGAAGAACTGTTCCACTTCGTCCGCCAGGAGCTGGCGAAGGCGCGAGTGGAGCATGGATTGATGGAGGGAGTCGTACTTGTCGGCGGCGGGGCCTTGCTGAATGGCATGTGCGATATGGCCGAGCGCGTGTTGAATTGCCCGGCACGGAACGGTTTGCCTGTGGGAATCGAGAACTGGCCGGATTCTCTGATGAACCCGTCCTGGACAACGGTTGCGGGACTCGTCATGTACTCGGGGCGGCTGAAGATGTATCGCGGCGGGAAGCCGAAAGGCTTGATGGGGTGGCTCGGCGCAAATGGAAAGGGCTGAGAGCCAGTCGAGAGAGGAGAGCGGAAATGGAGCTGGAAGCGAAGCTTGATTCTTTGAAGTTCGAGATCCAGGAGGAACCGGTTCTCGGCACGAAGATCAAGGTCATTGGCGTAGGCGGTGGCGGATCGAATGCGGTTGGCCGCATGATGGCTGAGGGGCTGTCGGGCGTCGAGTTTCACATCATGAACACGGATGTGCAGGCGCTCCAGGCATCAGCGGTGCCCAACAAGCTCGCGCTGGGCATGCGCGTTACGAACGGTTTGGGCGCTGGTGCGGACCCGGATGTCGGTAGGCGGGCGGCTCTCGAAGAGACGGAACGGATCATTGAGATTCTGGAGGGCGCCGACATGGTGTTCGTCACTGCCGGCCTGGGCGGCGGAACGGGCACGGGAGCCGCTCCGGTCGTCGCTTCCCTGGCGAAGGAATTGAATGCCCTGACCGTTGCAGTGGTCACTCGCCCCTTCGGTTTTGAAGGCCCCCGCCGGATGAAGCAGGCTGAGAAAGGACTGGCCGAGCTGGCCGCTACGGTCGATACAGTGATCTCCATCCCGAATGATCGTTTGCTGGAACTGGTTCCTCGCGGCACCAGCTTCCTGGATGCGTTTCGGGTTGCCGACGATGTCCTGCGGCAGGCAGTCCAGGGAATCGCCGATATCATCACCACCCCGGGCCTCATTAACCGCGACTTCTCAGACATCCGCAACATCATGCTTGGTATGGGCTTCGCGATGATGGGTACGGCGACGGCTCAGGGCGAGAACGCTGCAGTCGAAGCGGCGCGCCAGGCGATCAGTTGTCCGTTGCTCGAGGAAGGCGGAGTGAAGGGCGCCAAGGGGATGCTGATCAACATCACGGGGTCCAGCAAGCTCGGACTTCATGAGGTCAACGAAGCCTGCTCGCTGATCCGTGCCGCGGCTGACAATGACGAGGTGCAAATTAACTTCGGAGTGGTCATGGACGAGGCGATGGGCGATAAAGTCAAGATCACGGTGCTGGCGACCGGGTTCAAGCGAGAGAATTTGCCAAGCGTGCAAAAGGTCAGCGTGGGCAGCGCCGCCGGCAAGAACGGGGAAAAGCCGACGCGGCGAGAACGTGCCGCAGCCGAGCCCGCG
>JADGHK010000413.1 GCA_019686145.1 Bryobacteraceae bacterium
GACTACGGCTTCCTCACCTATCCGTCGCGCTGGTTCCCGGTGAATGATTACACTGTCGACCGCTACACCGCGGAACTGCGCATCAGCGTGCCCTCCGGATATCGCGTCGTCTCCGGAGGAACGCCGACCACTGAGACACATGCCGGTCAGACGACCTATATCTTCCGCTACTCCAACCCTACATTTCCGGGCAGCATTGCTGTTGTGCGCGGCGAACCCGTAGTGGTCCGCAGCCAGGGAGTATCGACCGAAGTCTACTTCCGTGGCAAAGAGGCGTCCATGGCGAACGCTTACGGGGAAGAGACCGGGAAGATCATGACCTTCCTCACAAGCCTCTATGGATTGCCTCCCCAGGCCGGACTCACGCTCGTGGAAACCGAACAGGGAGCCCCTTCCGGCTATTCCGCCCCGGGCGTTCTGTTCCTCTCCCCGAAGGCGATCAGCGAGAGCGTGAATGTCCGCGTCCTGGCTAACCAGATTGCCTGGCAATGGTGGAGCGCGCTTGTGTCGCCGGCGAGCCGCAACCATCTCTGGCTGACGTATGGCCCCGCGCGGTACAGCGAATTGCTCTACCTCGAACATGTGAATGGTCCTGGCTCGGTTGAATCCGATATTCGCGATACGTACGTCGAAGCGTTGACCGTCGAGAATCCGCCCATGAGTCAGGCCGGGAGGTTGGAGGACTATTCTCCCGAGCTGGTTGCGCTGGCCGGCGGCAAGGGAGCCGCAGTCCTGAACATGCTCCGGTCGGTGATCGGCGACGACAGCTTCAAGAAGGTGCTCCGGGCAGTGCCAGAGCAGTTTGCCTGGAAGCCCGTCCACACCGACGACTTCCGCAAGGTGGTCGAAACCGTCTCCGGACAGAACCTGGGTTACTTCTTCATCCAGTGGATTGAGTCGAGCGGAGCGCCTGAATTTAAGATGGACTACACCGTCTTCCGAACCCAGAAGGGATTCCGCGTAATGGGTAAGATTTCCCAGGATCTCGATACCTTCCGGATGCCCGTGACCCTCAAGATCGAAACCGAGGGAAATCCGGAAGAGAAGCGGATCGAGGTGGTAGGGACGTCCTCCGAGTTTATCGTTGAGACCTTCGGCAAGCCGAAGAACATCATCATCGATCCCGGCAATCAGGTCCTGCGTTTCAACAACAAGATGCGGGTGGCCGTCGCCATTCGCCGGGGGGAGCAGTTTGCCGAAATCGGGGAGTTTACCGAGGCGCTCCGCGAGTATCAGAAGGCGTTGGACGTCAATCGCAACAGCTCCCTGGCGCACTATCGCGTGGGTGAAGTGTTCTTCCTGCAGAACAACTATCAGTCCGCTGCAAACGCGTTTCGCGAAGCTTTGAACGGAGACCTGGAGCCCGCCTGGACTGAGGTCTGGTCACGAATCAATTTAGGCAAGATCTTCGACATCACGGGGCAGCGCGAGCGGGCTCGGAATGAGTACACACTTGCGATGCGGACCAAAGACAATACGCAAGGGGCTCAGGAAGAGGCTGCCAAGTACATGAAGGATCCCTACGAGCGGCCGAGAGCTAATTACTAGCTCCCGGCCAGCCCGGCCTGCTTCAGCGAGGCTTGTAGGCAATACAGTCGATTTCCACCTTGATATCGGCGGCAAACTTCACTACGACCGTGGTCCGTGCGGGCCGCCGGTCCCCGAAGAACTCGGCGTAGACTTCGTTCATCGCGGCGAAGTCCCCGCCGTCGGCCAGGTAGACGTTACAGCGCACCACATCGGCTGGCGATGCGCCGGCAGCCTCCAGCACCCGTTTGAGATTCGCGAGCGCCAACCGGGTTTCGTGTTTGATATCGCCGGTGGATAGCTCATTGGTCACCGGATCTGACGGCACCTGACCGGCAACAAAGATAAAGTCACCAGCCCGTACAGCAGGCGAGTAAGGACCGCGCGGACGCGCGCCATCTTTAGGGAAAATTTCTTCGATCATTGCCTGCAATTGTACGAAGCCGAAACGAAGAACGAAAGTGTGGCGATTGTAGGTGAAAAGCCGACAGGCCTCCTATAGGGGAGGCCTGTCTTTATTCCTGAACCTTCTTCCGGCGTGTTGTCGTGCGTCTGACGCGCTCTGTCGTTCCGCCTGCCGACGAAGCCGCTGCTCTCTTTCGAGCCACCTTACGAGTCGCCTTCAGCGGAATCAGGGGCGGTGGAGGTGGTGGATTTGGATCAACCAGAGAGGGTTGTCCGGGCACGATCGGCTGGACCTCGTCCTCTTCGTCCGGTAGAATGTCCGGTTCTGGTACGACTTCAGGCGCGGGCGGGTAGAACTCCGCGCCCAGGAAGACGAGTAATCCCTTCTCTTCGTCGGGCTCAATGCGCACCAGCAGCTTGTCTTGCGCGTAATTGAGGAACTCCGCGAACTCCTGGAATCCGTACGCCGTCGGATCGAAGTTGGGAGCTTCCGCCTTCACCCACGCCTCAAGCTCCTCCGAAAGAGCTCCATTCTCCATCTCCATGCGGTGCGTTTCGAGCACGTCACGGAGCATCGGGAGCGCCTCTTCAGGCTTCGGAGCGGGTTTCTCCGGCTGCGTGTTCTTGCGCTCGATCAGATAGCGCCCGCCCGATCCGGTTACGTTGACCAGGTCCGCCTTTTTCAGCTTTTCAATGAAATCTGAGAAGCTGCTTGCCCCGTAGGCCTTTTCGCTAAACGTGGAGTCAAGCTGCAGCATGGTGGACTTGAGGAGTCCAAGCTGCGGCTGGACTGCACGGCGCTCCAGAACCTGTAGCGCGCGTTCGACCAATGGCATCGCGAGCGCCAGATCGAGGGGCGCCGGACGAGTTCTCTGCTGCCCCTGCCCTCGTTCGCGGTCCTTCTGCGAAGACTGCCCCTTGCCAGTACGTGCCGGTGCGCCATCAAGCAGAGACTCGTAGCTGACGAATTCGTGACAGTTTTGTTGGAGGATCGTGCTCGTGAAAGCCTTTCCGCCGACAACGAAAACCGTTTTCCCGTACTCCTTCAGCTTGTTCACGAGCGGAATAAAATCACTGTCGCCGCTGACAATTGCGAAGGCATTCACATGACTGTGAGTGAACGCCATTTCCAGGGCGTCGAGCGCCAGGTTGATATCGGCGCCGTTCTTGTCGCCACGAGGCGAGGGGATGCGCTGCACCATCTGCACCGCGTTCTCCGCCATTTGCCTTGTAGCTCCTTCCTGCCGGCTCCAGTTGGCGTAGGCGAACTTCGCGACGATATCGCCCCGCTCCTTTAACGCTTCCAGCGCTAGCGATACGTCAAACTCGCGGCGAAGCGTGGACTTCACCCCGATCTCGATGTTGTCGTAATCGACAAACACCGCGATGTTTAATTTGTCTTGCATTGCCTCTCTTTCTCTCGACCGGTCCCGCCTTGACTCCGGCAGACCGGCCCTCTGTTCACGCGGGGCGCCCTCAGCCACCAATCCCCCTGATCCATCACCGTCCTCGAAGACAGGACAAAGAAGGAACAAGACTCATGCCGGCTGTTTGACTGACAAACGGATAAAATCGACAATCTGCTCCAGCGAGGCCCCCGGTTGGAACACGGCGGACACGCCTTGCTGCTTCAGCCGTTCGGCGTCCTCATCCGGGACCGT
>JADGHK010000414.1 GCA_019686145.1 Bryobacteraceae bacterium
GCCGGTGACCACCAGGAAGAGGAAGGCGAGATTGCACGCGCCTGTAATCGCGCGGCCGACCGCCCGGCCCTCTCCTTCCATGCCCAGCCAGCGATGCCAGTCGGTCATGAGCCGAAAGAACTGCCGGACGCCCTTCGAGCCTTCGCCTGCAACGGCGCCTGTGTACGGGTTGATGTACACAGGGGCGGAACGGTCGAACACCGCCTCGACGGGCGCAGCGGGATCCGAGCGGACAGTGATGGAGGAAGGGATTCCCCGCCTCTGCTCGCTTAGCTTGCCTAACACAGTTTCGATCGGCAGTTTCTCCGCTCCGGGAGGTGGCTCCGACCAGAACCCGCGGTCGGCCCAGGCGAGGATCTGGCGCTCGTACATCAAGGCGACGCCGGTTACAGACATGATCAGAATGACGATGCCGGCGGCGGTGCCCAGAATCAAATGCAGCCAAAACAGAACTTTGCGAATTTGCATGCGATCCCCACTCCACCCCAGCGGCTTACACTTCGGCCCAGCGCCGTAACAGGTTGTGATAGACGCCTGTCAGCTGCACGATTGCAGCGTGATCCGGCACGTCCTCGCTGAGGCGCTGCACGGCCAGGTCGAGGTCGAACAGCAAGGTCCTCTTGCCGTCGTCTCTTACCATGCTTTGGATCCAGAAGAAGGAGCAGACACGCGCACCGCGTGTGACTGGACGCACGTGATGCAGGCTCGTGGACGGGTACAGGACCATATGACCGGCTGGGAGTTTGACAGTATGAACGCCATACGTGTCTTCGATGACGAGCTCGCCGCCGTCATACTCGCTGGGGTCCGCGAAGAACAGAGTCGCGGAGAGATCGGTGCGAACCCGATGCGGCGTGCCGTTCACCTGCCGGATTGCGTTGTCGACGTGGGTGCCGAAGGATTGGCCGCCCCGGTATCGGTTGAACAGGGGCGGGAAGACTTTTGAGGGCAGGGCGGCAGCCATGAACATTGGATTGCGCTCCAGCGCCCGCAAGATGAGATCGCCGATTTGCCTCGCAATTGGATGATCCTCCGGAAGCTGTTCGTTGTTCTTGGCCTTGGCGGATTGATAGCCGGCTGTCACCCGGCCATCAACCCACTCCGCCGCATCCAACGCCTTCCGGCACTCCGCCACTTCCTCGGGACTAAGTACGTCGGGTATTTGCAGTAACATAGTTCGTACTCTTAGAACCGGAAGTTAGTGCTGATCATTGCTGACCGGCCGGCTCCGGGGATGAGATGGCCTCCCCCCAGGCGATCGAAGTAGTACGCGTCGTTGAGGTTGAACAGGTTGAGGCGAAGGTCGAGTTTGCTCGATACCGGGTAGGACACCATCGCGTCCGCCGTCCAGTAACTGTCCACCCACCGGGTGTTTGTATTGTTTCCGTAGCGCTTTCCAAAGGCGCGGATTCCTCCCCCTAAGGTAAGTCGCCGGAACCGGTAAGTACTCCACAAGCTTACGGAGTTCCTCGGCGTGTTCTGCATCGTCCGCCCAACTTCTGACGGGGTGTTCGAGCGGGCGATCTTCGCGTCCATAAAGGTGTAACCGCCGTATAGAGTCAAATCCCGGCGGAGCATGCCGCTAATGCCCAGCTCCACGCCGTTTACGCGCTGCGTGCCGTCCAGGACGACCGGCGGATCGTCGGGAAGCAAACCAGGCGTACGGGCATTCTTCTTGTCCACGCGGAACACGGCGCCGCTCAGCGAAAGGCGGGATTCGAGCAGATCCCACTTCGTGCCCGCCTCCACCGTGTAAGTCTTCTCGGGCTCGGTTGACGTATCAGCAGGCTGATACGTGAGACCTTCCAAGGAAGGATTGAGCGACGTCCCATAGGAGACGTAGATGCTTCCCGGCGATACGGGCTTGTACACGGCGCTGGCGCGCGTACTGACCATGTTGTCGGTCCGGACCAGCGGGTTTCCGTTCGTGTTCACGCCATTGACGTCAAAACGATCCCATCGGATTCCGCCGTTCAATTGAAAGCGTTCGCCCAATTTGACAGTGTCGAAGGCATAGACGGCTTGCGAATTCGCAGTAGCCTTCCCGACTGTCGGGTTTACCGTGATGACGCCCTGGAAGGGCTGGTTCGGATCGGGATTCAGGAGCGTTGTCGTGGGTGCGCCGGTTACCGTGCGGCCGATGCGTTCGTTCTCCTCGCGCGAGAGGTTGAAGCCTGTCACTGCGGCGTGATTGATCCGTCCGGTACTGAAGCCGACGCGGAGGTCGGTCTGGTTATCCCAGATCGTGTCTTCCGTGAGCCAGGCGGGTCCGTTGCGGTTGATCACCAGCGAGTTGGGATCGGCGAAACGAGGCGCAGTTGTAATGGAGTCGCGCGTGGATCGTCCAAAGCGTCCCTGGCTGCGCAGGCTCAGGGTATCGCTGAAGTCGTGCTCGAAGCGAAGCGTCGCCAGGTCCGACCCGAGGTGCTCGTAGTCGCGCGACTTCAGACCGTAGAAGCTGTCCCGGGGGACAGGGGCGGGACGATCGCGGTAATCGGCGAGTACCTCGTGATTGTTGGTTACCCAGGGAATTCCGTAATCCGGAATGTTGTCCTGGCGCATATGGAAGGTGCTGACCGTGAACCGCGTCGGGCGCGCGAGGTTGAAGGCCAGTGAGGGAGCGACACCCCATCTCCGGTTCTCAGTCACGTCGCGGCCGGCAACGCCGGATTCATGAACCATAAAATTCAGGCGGAAGGCCGTTCTCTCGCCGAGCGGCGTTATCGGATGGTTCAGGTCTCCCGTCAATCGCTTGGTGCGATCGGTGCCAAAGCTCAAGGAGAACCCGTAGAGGGGGTTGAGCGTTGGCGATTTGCTCACCATGTTGATGGAGCCGCCCGTCGAGCCCCTGCCGGTGTAGGCGGACTGAGGTCCCTTCACCACCTCCACCTGCTCCAGATTGAAAGGATCGCGAGACTGCGGGCCCAGATCGCGAACGCCGTCGACGAAGATGTCGTTTCGGGCGCTGAATCCCCGGAGCGTCAGATTGTCGCCCGCCGGCGCGCCGCCCTCGCCCGCGGCGATCGTGAGTCCGGGAACGTTGCGAAGGACGTCACGCAACGTGGTTGCGCCCTGTTCCTGGATGACAGATTGAGGAATAACGGAGATGGTTTGCGGCACATCCCGCAGAGGCTCGGTGTACTTCACAGACGACAGCGGCGCTCTCTCGGTGACCGTGAGTGCCGCGTTCGGACCGCGCAATTCGATTGCGACGATATTCGGCGCAGTGAAACGGTAGAGGGCGCCGGTGCCCTCGAGTATCTTTGCCAGCGCACCCTCGGGCGTATAGAGTCCGGAGACGCCGGGAGAAGACAGGCTCTTGAGTCCTTCGCTCGTAAACTGTACGCGCAACTCGGTTTCATTTGCGAAAGCTCCCAGAACCTGTTCGAGGAGCCCGGCGGGGATGTCGAAGCGCCTGACGCCCTGTTCCTGCGGATTGCGCCTGGATCGCGAAGGAGCTCCCGGGACTGAGGGAGGCTCCTGGCCGTATGCAACATGCACGGTTGTGCTCCCTACGGCGGTATAGATCATGAGCGTTCCCATCGCGATCCATTTATATGCAATGGGCCAGTTATATTTCTGAGCTGCTT
>JADGHK010000415.1 GCA_019686145.1 Bryobacteraceae bacterium
AAGGATCTTCCACAGAATGTGCTGGAAGGCTTCGAGCACCTGCACATTTCGTCCTACTTCCTTCAGCAAAGCCTGCGCCCTTCCGTCCGGCAGCTTTTTGAAGAGGCGCACAAGCGAGGGATGACCACATCCCTGGACCCCGGCTTCGACCCTGCGGAACAGTGGTCCACGGATTTGATTGATACCTTGCAAGAGGTGGACGTTTTCCTTCCGAACGAAGTCGAACTGCGGGCGATCAGCGGCGTTGACGATGTGGAAGCGGCACTGCGAAAACTGCAAAATGGCCGGACGCTGACTGTCGCCAAGCTCGGAGGAGACGGATGCGCAGCGCTCAAGGAAGGCGCTCTCCTGCGCGTTCCGGTTTATCCTGTCAGGCCGGTGGATACGACGGGAGCCGGCGACTCCTTCAACGCAGGTTTCCTTCATGCGTGGCTGCGCAGGAATTCGCTCGAGCGCTCGATGCGTTTCGCCAGCATTTGCGGCGCGCTTTCCACCCTTGGCGTTGGCGGGACAGGATCGCAGGCGACGGCGGCGGAGGTGGAAGAACGGCTACAAGAGACAACAGGAGGGCACCGTGACTCGATGGAGTCGTAGACGCTTGCTGGGGGTCATGGCCCTGACCCCTCTGGGGATGGCGGCGCAAACGGAACGAAAGGGCAAGCCGCTCGACCTCGCGGACTATCAGCCCAGGAGCATGCTTTCCGTTCCGGAGCACCACGTTGAGAAGGCGCGGTTTCCGGTGATCGATATTCACACCCATCTTTCCTGGTCGAAAGAGGAAACCAATCGCTACCTGGCTTCTCCCGCTGAGCTGCTGGCTGTGATGGATCGCCGCAATCTGCGCACGATGGTGAACCTCACAGGCGGCCGCGGCGCGGGGCTGCGCGAGGCGGTGGAGAAGTTCGACAAGGCGCATCCCGGACGATTCCTTACGTTTACAGAGCCGTGGTGGACCCGCGCAGAAGAGCCGGGGTACCCGAAGTTGCAAGCTGACCTGATCCAGCAGGCGGTGCGTGACGGTGCTCGCGGGGTCAAGGTTCTCAAGACGCTGGGCCTGTTTCTGCGAGGCAAGGACAACAAGCTGGTGCGCGTGGATGATCCCCGGTTCGATCCGATGTGGGAAACCTGCGGAGGGCTCAACATCCCTGTCGCCATCCACGTCTCCGACCCTGTCGCCTTCTTCGAACCGATCGATCGCTTCAACGAGCGCTTCGAGGAGCTCAACAATCATCCGGACTGGTCATTCTACGGCAAAGACTTCCCGAGTAACGCGGAGCTGCTCGAAATGCGGGACCGCGTCTTCGCGCGTCATCCGAAGACGAAGTTTATCGTTCTGCACGTCGGGAACTTCGCCGAGAACCTGGCGCGCGTCAGCGCGATGCTGGACAAGTTCCCCAACACGTTTGTGGAAATCGGCGCTCGCATCGGCGAACTGGGCCGGCAGCCGCGCACGGCGCGAAAGTTTTTTGATAGATACCAGGACAGGATTCTCTTCGGCACGGACGCGGTTCCCAACGGCTACGAAACGCCGCAGCAGGTCTTCAACGACGAGCTTTACAAGATCTACTACCGCTTCCTGGAAACCGAAGATGAGTACTTCGATTACGCGCCCGCTCCGGTGCCTCCGCAGGGGCGCTGGCGAATCTACGGACTCGGCTTGCCCGAGCAGATTCTGCGCAAGGTGTATTATCAGAATGCCGAGCGCGTCCTGAGATTCAAGATATGAAGAAACTCCTCGTCGTGTTTGCGCTTGCCTTTGCGGCTCAGGCGGCCGGTCCGTCGTATGCCGTTCACAGGACCGCAGCCTCGAAAGCATCGCTGCTCGCTGCGGACCAGGCATCCTGGAAACCGGCACAGGTGATTACCTGGGTGCCTGCGCCCTACCAGACGCGCTTTCGCGCTCTCTGGAACGAGACTGGACTCTACGTGCGCTTTGACTCCGATGACACGAATCCGTGGAGCACGATGAAGAAGCGCGACGACCACCTCTGGGAAGAGGAGGTCGTCGAGATCTTTCTTGATATCACCGGCAAGGGCTATGATTATGCCGAGTTCGAAGTGAGTCCCGCAAACGTGATCTGCGACGTGCGCATGGCGCGGCCTGCGCCGAATCCATCGAGCGACCTCACGTGGAATATGGAAAACCTGGAGAGCAACGTGATCCGCAATGAGAAGGGCTGGATCGCTCTCCTGTATCTTCCGTGGGACGGGTTCAAGACGCTGCCGGGAGTCACCGCTGCCGATCTTCCTCCAAAGCCGGGCAAAGCGTGGAGGTTTAACGTATTCCGGATCAAGCGCCCGAACGGCCCGAAGGATCCGCAAACAGGGGCGGTCCTTGCTGCCTGGGCTCCAACCGGGCAAAGATCGTTTCACGTACCTTCGGCTTTCCGCGAGTTTGTGTTTCGGCCGTAGCTAAACCACAACCAGTTCGACGCCTTTTGCTTTCACGGCATCCTGCATCTCCGCGCCGATCCGGTTATCAGTGATGACCCGATGCACGGCGTCGAGCTTTGCGATGAGGGAAAGACTCCGCCGGCCGAACTTACTGGCGTCGGCAACCACGGTGACCTCGTTCGAGACCCGGATCATCATCGAGTTCAGCTGAGCTTCGAGGACATCGGGCGTGGATAGCCCGTCGTCCGGATGCAGCCCGTCGACGGCGAGGAAACAGTGATCGGCGTGTAAGTCCCGCAACATGCTTTCCGCCTGAGGACCGGCGAAAGAATTCGAGAGATGCCGGAGGATCCCGCCAATCATGATCAGCGAGACGCTAGGGCAGTCCGAGAGCTCGACGGCGATATTCAGGGCGTTTGTGATCACGGTCAGCGGGCGTATATTCAATCGCTTGATGTGACGCGCCACCTGAACTGTTGTGGTGCCTGAATCGAGCAGGATCGTCTGATTGGGCTTGATTCGCTGTGCCGCGGCTAGGCCAATGCGAGCCTTCTCCGCCTGATGCAATGTTTCTTTGAACTTGAGGGGATAATCCTCGATTGCGCTCAGCTGCCGGACCGCTCCGCCATGTGAGCGCACCAGCGCCCCGGCTCGCGAGAGCGCATCCAGATCTGCTCGTACGGTGACCGCCGAAACGCGCAGGCGCTCCGACAGTTGCTCAACCGTGACGCGGCCGTGCTTTTCGAGGAGCTGGAGGATGGTTCTGCGGCGCTCTTCTGCCAGGAGCCGGTTGGCTCGTACGTCGGTTGCCTTCGTGATTGCCCCCACGCTCAAATAGAACGCCGAAAAAGGAACGAAGTCAATCGATAGGGACGCTTTCTGTTCCTGCTGTTTTCTTTCTTTGCTTTTCTGACCGGGAAATGTGTGCCAAACTGCTTTGACGGGATGGTGCCGCCTGCGCAGCCGGCGGCCGGATTCCCCGCGGGACCTGCATGAAACTCTGGCTTGTCTATGCCCTCATCACAACGCTCTTTTGGGGTGTCTGGGGCGCTCTGATTGAAGTGCCTGAGAAGGCCGGCTTCCCTGCCACGCTCGGTTATTCGGTTTGGGCCCTCACGATGATTCCTTGCGCTCTTGTGGCGCTTCGTGTCGGGAAGTGGCGCCTCGATCGCGATATCCGTTCGGTCATGCTCGGA
>JADGHK010000416.1 GCA_019686145.1 Bryobacteraceae bacterium
GCCCAGGACCGCAGCCACAGTATCGCCAGCGCCGGAGACGTCGTATACCTCTCTCGCGAAGGAAGGGAAGTGCCGGACCGAGTCCTCCTGAATCAGGGTCATGCCCGCCGACCCCCGCGTTACCAGCAACGCGGCAAGACCTGAAGATTGGAGCAACCCCTTAGCCGCCGCCTCGATTTCAGCGTCGGTTCGAACATTCATTCCCGCCGCTTCGCTCAGCTCTTTCAGGTTGGGCTTAACGAGCGCTGCCCCTCGATACCGCTCGAAGTTCCGTCCCTTTGGATCCACAAGCACCGGCTTTCCCGCCTCGGCAGCCAGCATGAGGAACGCCGAGGCATGCCCGCCGTTCAGCACGCCCTTGGCGTAATCGGAAAGGATGACAATATCGGAATCCGGCAGGGCGTCGCGGAAGGCGGTCAGGAGGCGTTCGAGAGTCGCGGGAGCGATGTTGTGGTTGCTTTCGGCGTCAGCACGCAGCAACTGCTGGCTCTGAGCGACATACCGCGTCTTCACCGCGGTCTTACGGCCCGCCTCTACCGCTATCTCCGCCCTACAGCCCCGCAACGACTTGCAGAGCTCGTGGATCTGTTCTGCTGCCCAATCCTCGCCACAGACCGCAAGGAAGCGCACCTCAGCGCCCAGATTGTCCAGGTTGCGGGCAACGTTGCCCGCGCCGCCCAGCATCCAATCCTCCCGCTCGATGCGCAACACAGGGATCGGGCCCTCGGGAGAGATGCGGTCCACTTCGCCGTAGACGAAATGATCCAGCATGACATCGCCGGCGCACAGGACACGCACTCCGCGCAGCTTCCGAACGTGGCCGATCAGTTCCTGGTCGAAACTTAGTTCACCCGCGATTCGCATAGCGCCGCTACTTCCCGGCCGAATGGTTAGCCGCCATCTGTTTCGAGCAGTGCTGCCGCCAGCAACGGGATCATGAGCTCATGATGCCCCGTAAAGTAGAATCCCCGTCCTCCGGATTGGGCGTGGGGCCGCTGCATGACGTTCACCCGCGGCCGGTAATGCTGAAGGAAGTCGAACACGGCTGTGGTGAAGTTTGCCAGAGGATATCCCAGGTTCCGCACGACGGAAACGGCTTTCAAGAACACCTCCGGCAGGATCACCGCAGAGCCGACATTCAGGTAGACGCCGCCTTCGTTCAGCATCGTTACTAAACGGCACGCGAGACGGAAATCGCGGTGAGTCGCTTCTCCCAGGGCAGCAGCATCTGCGGCCGGGTGCATGTGCGGCGTATCCGTGCCGATCGCGAGGTGGACTGTAACCGGAACTCCGGCCACCCAAGCCGCGTGAAGGAGGCTGGAGGAAGCGAACTCCGGATGCGCCAGCTGCTGAAGATGGCATCCCAGAGCTTCGCCCAGACCTTGACCCGCGGCGACGCCTGCCTTGATAGCAGCATTCCATTCGCGCCCTGTCTCCTCGGCGACACCAAACTGTCCGCCCGGTAGCGCAGCCTCGACATCTTCGCTCGTGGACCCGGCGATGGCGATTTCGAAGTCGTGGATCGAAGTGGAGCCGTTCATCAGGAATCCGTCCGCGTAGCCCTGCTGCATCAGTTGAATCAGCACAGGCGCAAGGCCACATTTGATGACGTGCCCTCCGATGCCCCACAAGACCGGCTTCCCTTTGGCACGGGCCTCCTGCATGAGACGCAGCAGGCTTCGAAAATCGTCACCAGCCAGAATTGCGGGAAGGGAATCGACCAATCCTTTCACGCCAGAGGAAGGCTGATACGCGCGAGCGAAATTCTGGACCTTCACCTTGCCGCCGCGCTGGTGAATCGAGATCGTCTTGAGCCGATCGAAGTCAAACCGCGGCAGATTGTATTTGCTCATCAAACGAATTCTCTCTTGCTACGGTAGCAGCAGGAAGGCTAGGGCCGCAGGAGGGGAACGAGGAATTTATGGAGGTCGCCCCCGCTGAACAGATGTGCGGGAATGCCCGCCCTCCGTGCCGAATCAACATCGCGAGGCTTGTCACCGACAGCGAGGCACTCGGAAAGGCGGAGGTTGAAGTCGCGGGCTGCGCGAAGGTACAGTCCCGGCTCCGGCTTGCGGCAGTCGCAGGGCCCTCCAAAGTCGGGATGATGAGGGCAATAGTAGAAGGCGTCGATCAAGGCGCCGGACCGCTGAAGTTCGCGGGACATCCACTCGTGCAGGCTCTTCACATCGTTTTCCATAAAGTAGCCGCGGGCCACGCCGGACTGATTCGAGATGACAATGACGCGATAGTTGAGAGAGTTGGCGTAATGGATAGCCTCCGCAACTCCCGGGATCCATTCAATCGCTTCGGGGAGACAGACGTAGCCTTTATCGACGTTGATAACGCCGTCCCGGTCAAGGAACAAAGCCCGATGGAGTCCCGTCATCGATTCACATTTTCAAGTGTGAACCGTCCCGGCGCTCTTTCGCAAAGTGCGCCAGCCCCGCTGTGCTGCTCCGGAAGGTCACGATGCTCCATTAGCGTGCAAGGGTATCGGATCCAGAACGAATCCGACGCCTGGGAGCAGGAACAAGGATTACGCCTTCTTGCTTTCCTTGGTACGCCGGCTCGTGGGCTTGGTGGTGGCGGGTTCCCGGACGGTCAAGACCGGGATCAGGGAGTGGCGAGGTTCGGGCTGCGGGGGCTTAATGTGGGTGGCCAGCTCACGATTCAACTGGCGGACGAATTCTTCGATCTGCTGTTGCATCGCCGCCATCTTTTCACGCATGTTAAGAATAATCTCTACGCCAGCCAGGTTGACTCCGAGCTCACGCGTGAGTTTGAGGATGACTTCCAGCCGCTCCAGGTCTTCCTCGGTGTAGAGGCGGGTATTTCCCTCACTGCGCGACGGCTTCAACAGTCCTTCGCGCTCGTACAGCCGGAGAGTTTGGGGATGAATCGAGTACAGCTCGGCAACTGCCGAAATCATGTATGCCGCCTTCGATTTTCCCTTGGCCATTCGTCTTATACCTCTACACTTAGACTTTGCTCACGTTTCAAACCTTCGTCCACAGCTCGGCGCGTGGGTCTCCCGTCTGCAGTTTTGCAAGCTCCCGAAGCAGTTCGCGTGTCCGCTCATCACGAACGTCGGGGGCCTGAATATAGACCTCGACGATCTGGTCGCCGCGCGTGTTGGTGCGGGAGTTGAAGACTCCCTTCTCACGCAAGCGGAACTTCTGTCCGTTCTGCGTTCCCTGTGGAATTTTTAGAATAGCTCGACCGTCGATGGTTGGCACCTCGATCTTGGCCCCGAGACCAGCTTCGGCTACGGTGATCGGGACCCGGATGAGGATGTCATCGCCATCGCGCTCAAAGAAGGGGTGCGGCTCTACGCGCACCGTGATGTAGAGGTCTCCCGGAGGCGCCCCAAACGTTCCCGCGTTCCCTTTGCCAGCCACGCGCAGCCGGGACCCGCTGCGAACGCCAGGCGGAATACGAACCTCGACGCTCTCGGTTTTCGGCAACCGGCCGTCGCCCCTGCAATTGGGACAGGCGTTCTTCAGCCGTCCGCTTCCGCCGCAGCGCGGACAAGTGAGGCTGAAGCGCATCGCGCCCGCCATCTGGCTGACGTTTCCGGT
>JADGHK010000417.1 GCA_019686145.1 Bryobacteraceae bacterium
ATCCGGCCGGGCGGTCTTGCACTGGAGCCGCCGCGCGGCTGGGACAAGGCGGTCCGGCGATTCATCGATGCGTTCCCAAGCAAAGTCGATCAGTATGAAAGCCTCCTCAACCGCAACCCGATCTTCCTGGAGAGGACAAAGGGTGTCGGAGTTCTCCCTCTCGAGGATCTTCTCGATCTGGGCGTAACCGGCCCGATGATCCGGGCAGCCGGAATGCCCTGGGACATCCGCAAAAGCGAGCCCTACTCTAGCTACGAAAAGTTCGACTTTTCGGTTCCAACAAGAACTGAAAACGATGTCTATGCCCGTTTCCAGGTGCGGGTCGAGGAGATGCGGCAGAGCGCCAGGATCGTAAAGCAAGCGCTCGAGGGTATGCCCGAGGGTCCATGGAAGGCGGACGCCCCCGGGGTCTTGCTCCCTGAGCGGGAGAAGATGAAGACCCAGATGGAGGCCCTGATCTACCACTTCAAGATCGTCACCGAGGGCTATAGCGTGCCGGCCGGGGAAGCGTACCAGTGCGTGGAAGCCCCTCGCGGCGAGATTGGCTACTACGTGGTAAGCGACGGAACCAGCCGTCCCTATCGCGTGTTCATGCGGACACCCAGCTACGGCAATCTTCAGGCCCTGCCGGCCATGATTCAAGGACAGTTGATTGCCGACACGATTGCCGCCATGGGAAGCATGGACTTTGTGCTTGGAGACGTAGACCGGTAAAGACAATGACGTTTTCTCCGAAACTTGAAGAGAAGTTCGCAGCGCTGCTCACGCATTATCCGGAAGGACGGCAGCGGGGGGCGCTGATTCCGATGCTTCTTTATGCGCAGGACGAAGTAGGCGCGATCACTCCCGAGCTGGTCGAGGAGGTGGCGAAGCGCTGCGGCGTCACGCCGCTTCAGGTGGATGAGGTCGTCGGGTACTACTCGATGCTCCACCGCAAGCCGCTTGGTAAGTACCACATCCAGGTCTGCACCAACATTAGCTGCATGCTGGTCGGGGGCGAGGAACTTTTCGAGCACGCCTGCAAGAAGCTGGGGATTGGCCACAAGCAGGTGACTCCTGATGGCCTTTTCTCCCTCGAAGAGGTGGAGTGCATGGGCGCCTGCTCCTGGGCGCCGGCAATTCAGATCGGGTACGAGTTCCACCATAAGGTGACGCCCGAGAAATTGGACGAGCTCATAGAGGCGCTCCGGAAGATTCAATAAAGCCATGCTCTATAACGAACCCAGTCCGCTCGAAGTGCGAGTGCTCACCCGCCGGTTCGGTCTGCCGAACTCGGCTTCGATCGATACCTATCTGGCGACCGACGGGTACAAGGCTCTCGAGAAAGCCTTCGACATGACGCCCGACGAGATTATCGAGGAGGTGAAGACTTCCAACCTCCGGGGGCGCGGAGGAGCGGGCTTTCCCACCGGGATGAAGTGGGGGTTTGTGCCGCGCAATTCACCCAAGCCGAAATACATTGTGGTGAACGGCGACGAAAGCGAGCCAGGCACTTGTAAGGACCGGGTGCTGATCGAAAACGACCCTCATCAGCTCATTGAGGGTGTTCTGATCGCAGCGCTTGCCGTGGGCGCCAGCCGCGGATGGATCTATATTCGCGGCGAGTACCGCTATCTCATCGAGATAATGGACAAGGCGATCGCCGAAGCGTACGCCCGGGGCTATCTGGGGAAGAATATTCTTGGCCGCGGTTTTGACTTCGATCTTTACACGCACACCGGCGCGGGCGCTTATGAATGCGGCGAAGAGTCCGCTTTGCTCGAATCGCTCGAGGGCAAGCGAGGCGTTCCACGAATCCGTCCTCCGTTTCCGGCCGTCTCCGGCGCATTCCAGTGCCCCACGATTTTGAATAACGTCGAGACCTTCTCCGCAGTGCCCGCGATTATCCGCGACGGCGGTGCTGCTTTCGCCGCGCTGGGCACGCCGAAGAACGGAGGCACCCGGCTGTTCTGCCTTTCGGGTCACGTGAACAAGCCCGGCGTTTACGAGCTGCCGATGGGCTTCAACCTGCTTCGGATGATCAACGAGGTTGGCGGAGGCGTCCGCGGCGGACGGGCATTGAAGGCGGTGATTCCAGGCGGCTCTTCCTGCCCCATTCTGAAAGCGGAAGAGTGCGATCTGCCGATGGATTACGATTCGCTCGCCAAGGCGAAGAGCATGCTTGGCTCGGGCGGCGTCGTCGTGATGGATGAAACCACCGATATGGTGAAGGCGGCGCTGCGAATCATGAAGTTCTACCAGCACGAGAGCTGCGGCTGGTGCATTCCCTGCCGTGAAGGGACAACCTGGCTGAAGAAGCTGCTCACGCGGATGGACGAGGGCCGCGGTTCGAGCAATGACATCGATCTCATTGCCGACCTCGCCAAAAACATGCTGGGCCGTACGTTCTGCCCGCTCGGCGACGCCGCCGCCCTGCCGACAATCTCCATCGTGGAGAAGTTCCGCGAGGAGTTCGAGGCGAAGCTCGCCGCATCCAGGGGACAAAGCAAGTTCGTGGTGGTCTAACCACACAATCGATTTGGGAAAGGCAAATGGCTGATCTTATCAATCTGACAATCGACGGCAAAGCGATACAGGTGCCAGCCGGAACGCTGGTGATCGACGCTGCCAAGAAGGTCGGCATTGAGATTCCCGCATTCTGCTACTACGAAGGGCTGTCGCTTCAGGCTGCCTGCCGCATGTGCCTCGTGGAAGTGGAAAAGGCTCCGAAGCTCCTCGCCGCCTGCACGCTTCCGGTTGCCGAGGGCATGGTGGTCCACACGGACTCTCCGGCGGTGCAGAAGGCCCGCAAGTACACGCTCGAATTTCTGCTGACGAACCACCCGCTCGACTGCCCCGTTTGCGACAAAGGCGGCGAGTGCGAGCTCCAGGACATGGTGTTCCGCTACGGCGCGGGCGAAAGCCGCTTCACCGAAGTGAAGCAGCACGTCGATGAAAAGCAGTGGTCCCCCGTAGTCTTCTACGATGCTCCGCGCTGCATCCTGTGCTACCGGTGCGTGCGCATTTGCAATGAAGGCATGGGCGTTGGCGCGCTCGGCATCGTGAATCGCGGCGTTACGGCCGAGATTGCCCCGAGCCACGGAGACCACCTCGAGTGCGACGAGTGCGGAATGTGCATCGACATTTGCCCCGTCGGCGCTCTCACCAGCGGCACATACCGCTACAAGACCCGCCCCTGGGAGATGCAGCACGTTGGCACCATTTGCACGCACTGCTCCAACGGCTGCAAAACGACCCTCGGCGTTCGGAATAACCAGATTGTCCGGGCGAACAACAGAGACCGGTCCGGCATCAACGGGGAGTTTCTGTGCATCAAGGGCCGGTACGCCTTCGACTTCAACAGCCATCCGGACCGGCTGCAGTCGCCTCTGATGCGCGTTGGCAGCCAGTTTGAGCCGATCTCCTGGGCCCAGGCGCTTGAGATTGTCAGCAAGAAGTTCCAGGAAGTCCGCGAGCGCAACGGTAAGTTCGGGATCATCGGATCGAACCACACCACGAACGAAGAGAATTACTACCTGCAAAAGTTCGCGCGGCAAGGGTTAGGAACGAACAACATCGACCACCGCCGGACTGGCGA
>JADGHK010000418.1 GCA_019686145.1 Bryobacteraceae bacterium
CGATCTTGCGGGCTTCATTGTCGGCGCCGTCGAACAGGACCGCATGCTGACGGGCGACAAGGTGCAGGCTGGCGACGTTCTGATCGGCCTCCCAAGCACAGGCCTTCATACCAACGGCTACTCCCTCGCCAGAAAGCTGCTGTTCGACGTGGCGGGATACAAGCTGAAGACGTTCGTGCCGGAGCTGGACACAACTGTCGGTGAAGAGCTGCTGAAGGTGCATCGCAGCTATCTGAAGCCGCTTCAGCAGCTTCAGAAGGCGAATATCCTGAAGGCGGCGGCCCATATTACGGGAGGCGGTATCACCGACAACACGCCGCGGGTGATTCCGCGCGGTCTTGCGGTTGACATCCAGCTTGGCTCGTGGCCTGTTCCGCCGATCTTCGAGTTGCTGAAGCGCCTGGGCCGGATGTCGGAGGATGACTATCGCCGCACCTTCAACCTTGGCATTGGCATGGTTCTGGTCGTCGGCAAACAGGACGCCAGCAAGGCTCGACGATTGCTTGATCGTCTGGGCGAGACATACTACGAGATCGGCGTCGTGAGGCAGCAGGCGCGCGGGAAGGCCAAGGTCGTGTATCGATGAAGAAACTCGCCATCTTGCTGTCCGGCCGGGGCTCGAACTTTCAGGCTATCGCCGATGCCGTGGCTGCGGGCCGGATTCACAATGCAGAGATCGGGATTGTGATCTCGAACCGCCCCGAAGCACGCGGACTGGAGATAGCGCGTGAGCGGGGGCTTCCGGCTGTGTGCATTCCCTCCCAAGGGCTTTCCCGGGAGGCGCATGACCGGATGGTCGTGGATCAGCTTCGCAAGCTCGAGGTGGACCTGGTCTGCCTGGCCGGGTACATGCGTCTGTTGAGCCCGCTCTTTATCAGTGCTTTCCCCCACGCGATCCTCAACATCCACCCGTCGTTGCTCCCCTCGTTTCCTGGATTGAACGCGCAAAGACAGGCGCTGGAGCACGGCGTGAAGATTACAGGCTGCACCGTGCACTTTGTCAATGAGGCGCTGGATGCCGGGCCCATCATTCTTCAGGCGGCCGTGCCCGTGAAAGACGATGACACCGAAGAGACTCTCTCACAGCGAATCCTGCGCGAGGAGCACCGCATTTATCCGGAAGCGGTCGATATTGTTCTCAGCGGCCGCTACCGGATCGACGGCCGGCGCGTGATCTTCGATTAGAGGCAGGCGGTGAGCGCGTCCAGGTCCGCTTCGGTGTTGTAGAAATGCGTGGATACGCGCAGATTCCCATGCCGCGCGGAGACGAGGATCTTTGAAGATTTGAGGTGTTGAGCGAGCGCCGCCGCATCCCTGTTCTCGAATCTGGCGGCCACAATCGGGCTGTTTTCGTGAAGAATCGCCGCTCCCTTGGACCGCAGGATCTCGCGCGCCAGATCGGCCAGCTCCATCACCCTGCTCTCGATCCTTTCCGGTCCGATCTCGAGCATCATCTCGACGGACGCCTGCATCGCGTACAGCGACGGAAAGTTGAGCATTCCGCCTTCGTACTTCTCCGCGCTTTCTTTGAAAATCGGAACGCCGTGCGAGAGGCAGTTGACCTGACGCCAGCCACGATCGCTTCTCCAGCCGACCACTGCGGGCGGAAGAATCTTACGAAGCTCGGGGCTGACGTACATGAAGGCGGCGCCGTTCGGAGCGAGAAGCCATTTATAAGCATCTACCGCAAGCATGGACGGCTTGACCGCCTGGATATCGAGGCGTAGCGCGCCGACACTTTGAGTGCCGTCCAGATACAGCAGAATGCCTCGCTCGCGAAGGCTGGAGGAGATTTCCTCGATCGGCGGACGGAACCCGGTGCTGTAGTTAACGGTGCTTATTGCGACTAGGCGCGTCCGGGGCGTGAGATTGCAATAGAAGTCTTCCCACCGGCTCTCGACGAATTCCACGCCGTGGCTTTGACACAAGGCTGGGATGTAGAGATTGTTCGGGAACTCGTTTTCGAGCGTGACGATCCGATCGCCCGGCTCCCACCGGACTCCGGCCAGGAGCGTGGACAGCGCCGTCGCCGCATTAGGGATGAAGGCGAGGTCATCGGGCGCGCAGCCGATCAGGCGCCCGAGCTGCTCGCGGATCCGGTCCGCATCGTCGAACCACTCGAGAAAGTCCGCGCACGCGAATTCGTCGCGCCGCTCCAGGTGCGCCTGCATCGCCCGAACGGCGCGGCGGGGGAGCTGCCCGTACGTCGCGGTGTTCAGGAACACCCATTGTTCGAGGGCAGGGAACTCGCTCCGCACCTCGAACCAGAAATCGCTCATTGCTTCACGCGGGCAGCAACAAAGGAGGCAGCCTCGGCAAGCGGGACATCATACGACGTCCTGGTTCGCCGCTCCACAACCTCCACAAGCCCATGGCTGAGCTTCTTGCCGATCGTGATCCGCCAGGGGAGGCCAATCAGGTCGGCGTCCTTGAACTTCACGCCGGGACGCTCGTCGCGGTCGTCAAAGAGGGCGTCGAGGCCCAAGGCCAGACAGGCGCGATAGATCTCCTCGGCTGCCTGACGCTGTCCGGCGTCCGAAATGTTGACCGGCGTCACCACGACTTCAAACGGCGCGATCGAGGCGGGCAGCGACATGCCGTCGGCGTCGTGGTAGAGCTCTACGGCTGCGCTCAGCAGCCGTTCCACGCCGATGCCATAGGAGCCCATGATCGGCGTGACCTCCTGGCCGGATTCGTTCAGCACGCGAAGTCCCATCGACTCTGAATACTTGTAGCCGAGCTTGAAGATGTGGCCGATCTCGACCGTCTTCACGATTTCGAGCGGAGCACCCGTTTCGAGCTCCGTATCTCCCGGCGCCACCTGCCTGATGTCGAAAAATTCGGCCTGGAAGTCCTCGCAGGGGGTGACGTTGCGAAGGTGGTAATCGTCCCTGTTCGCCCCAGCGATCATGTTCTTGCGGCCTTGCAGCGCCAAGTCCGCCACGATCCGCATATTTTTCACACCCACCGGGCCAAGCGAACCCGGGTCTGCGCCAAACAGTTGCCGGATCTCCTCAGGATGCGCCGGGCGGATCTCCCGTCCTCCCGCGACTGCGGCAAACTTGGTTTCGCTCAACTGGTGATCGCCGCGAAGCAGGGCAAGAATCGGCCTGCCGTCGCTCACCATGACCAGACTTTTCATCTGGGACGTCTCGGGCAATCCGGTAAACTCTGCGACTTCGGCAATCGTCTTGCGGCCGGGCGTATGGAACTCTTCGGGCTGAAGGTCGCCTTCGGGATCGGGAACCGCCGGAGGGACGGGGCGCGACACAGCCTTTTCGAGGTTGGCTGCGTAGCCCGTGGCCGGACAGAGCACGACGAAGTCCTCGCCCGCGTCTGACCTCACCATGAACTCGTGCGACTGGCTCCCGCCCATCGCGCCTGAGTGCGCTTCCACGACAATGTACTGGAGGCCGCAGCGGTCGAAGATCCGGCAATAAGCCTGCCGGTGCTTTTCGTAGGAGGCGTCGAGACCGGCTGCGTCGAGATCGAAGGAGTACGAGTCCTTCATCAGGAACTGGCGCACCCGGAGAAGTCCGCTCTTGGGCCGGGGCTCATCCCGGAACTTGGTC
>JADGHK010000419.1 GCA_019686145.1 Bryobacteraceae bacterium
CATGTTCGGCCTCGTGCTTGCGATCGGCATCGTCGTGGACGACGCGATCGTCGTTGTAGAGGCGGTGCAGCGGCACATTGAGGATGGACTTTCGCCGCGTAAAGCAGCCATCCAGGCTATGAGCGAAGTGTCGGCTCCGGTCGTTGCAATCGCCTTCATTCTGGCGGCTGTGTTCATACCGGTGGCCTTCATCGGAGGCATCAGCGGCGAAATCTACAAGCAGTTTGCACTAACGATTGCAGTGTCGGTTCTGCTGTCGGCGTTCAACGCGCTTACTCTGAGCCCGGCGCTGTCAGCTCTCCTGCTGAGACCGGCCGGCCACTCCAAGCGCGGATTGCTGGCCCGCGCCTTCGGCTACTTCAATCGCGGCTTCGACTGGACGACGAACCGGTACACGCTTGGAGTGAAGTTCCTCATCCGGCGGTCGGCCTTGGCGGTGCTTGCACTGTTGATTTTCTCCGGTCTGACCGTCGTGATCTTCAAGCGGCTGCCCACCGGCTTCCTGCCGACAGAGGATCAGGGCGCGTTCTTTGTCTCCATCCGGCTGCCCGATGGAGCCTCGACACAGCGAACAGATGCAGCGGTCCGCAAGATCGAAAAGGTACTGAGCGAAACCCCGGGCATCAAGGATTATTTCGTCTACGGGGGTCTGGACATTGCCACCGCTACGTCGAACTCAAACGTTGCGACAGCAATTTGTACGCTGCAGCCGTGGGAAGAGCGCAAGAGTGAAGAAATGCATCTTGACGCCATCCTGGCGCGTGCGCGGGCAGGCTTTGCGACCGTACCGGAGGCGTTTACCTTCGCTTTTGGCCTGCCGCCGATTCTCGGACTGAGTACGACCGGCGGCTTCCAGTTCATGCTGGAGGACCGCTCCGGCCGAGACGTACAGTCTCTGGCGCGCGCAGCCGATGCCCTGGTGGCTGCGGCGAGGCAACGCCCCGAGCTCGCCAACGTGATCAGCACATTCCGTGTAAACGTTCCTACCTACTCGGTCAAGGTAGACACCGACAAACTTCAGACCGTCGGCGTCTCTGTGACGGATGCGTATAACACGCTCCAGACGTTCTTCGGCGGCTTGTATGTCAACGACTTCAACCTGTTCGGGCGCGTGTGGCAGGTATTGGTCCAGGCTAAGCCCGAGTTCCGCGACGACCCAGCGGACATCAACCGCTTCTTCGTGCGGAACGCGGCAGGCGGCATGGTCCCGCTGAGCACGCTTGCCACCATCCAGCCTTCGACTGGTCCGGACGTCATCTACCGCTACAACCGCTTCCGCGCCATCCAGATCCTGGGCGGCCCGGCTCCCGGGTACTCGAGCGGCGAGGCGGTACGCGCAATGCAGGAGGTCGCCGCAGCCACACTGCCGCCGGGCTATGGCTACGAGTGGACGGGAACCACCTATCAGGAACTCCAGGCCCAAGGTAACGAAGCCGCAATCTTCGGCTTCGCCGCGGTTCTGGTCTTCCTGTTCCTGGCGGCGCTCTATGAGAGCTGGTCGATTCCTCTGGCCGTGCTGTTTGCCCTTCCTCTGGGTATATTCGGCGCATTGCTGGGCATTTACCTTCGTTCGCTGCCGTACGACATCTACACCCAGATCGGCATCGTGACGCTGATCGGTCTGGCGGCGAAGAACGCGATTCTTATCGTCGAGTTCGCGAAGGAGCGCCGCGATCATGGGGAAGATGTACGCCAGGCGGCAATCGAGGCAGCCAGACTCCGGCTTCGCCCGATCCTGATGACCTCGTTTGCGTTCATCCTGGGTGTGCTGCCGCTCGTCGTCGCCAGAGGCGCTGGAGCCGGAGCACGTCACTCCCTGGGTACCGCAGTGTTTAGCGGAATGATCACCGCGACGTTTCTGACAATTTTCATCGTGCCTATTCTCTACGTACTGATTCAGACGGCTGTCGAGCGCCGAAAGCGGCAGCCGGCAGGACCCGAGGTGGAACCGGAGATCGCATGACGACGAAGAAGTTTTGGATCCTGACAGCGCTTGTCATTCTCCTGTCTGCGTGCAAGATGGGGCCTAACTATAAGCGGCCCCAGATCCCGCTCCCGAGCGATTTTCGCGGAGCGACACAGACCTCTGCCTCAAAACCTGAAGAATCGATCGCTGATAGGCAGTGGGCGGACCTCTTCAAAGACGAAACCCTCACCAAGCTGGTAAATACCGCCCTCGAACAGAACTTCGACCTCCGTATGGCGGCCGAGCGAGTGCAGCAGGCCAGAGCGCAGCTTGGCATAACACGGGCCGACCTATATCCGTGGCTGGACCTTCAGGCGCAATTCAACGCCACGCGCCAATCCACGATCGGATCCATTCGCTTTGCACCGCCGGGGGCGAAACTGAACGTCGCCTACAGTCAGATCGGAGCCCTTTTGTCCTGGGAGCTGGACGTCTGGGGAAGGCTCCGCCGGCTGACGGAATCAGCACGAGCGCAGTACCTCGCGTCGGAAGAAGCCCGCCGCGGCGTGATTGTCTCGCTGATTTCCGACGTAACGACGGCGTACTTCCAGCTGCTCGAGCTCGATCTGGAACTCGATATCAGCCGTAGAACCCGCGACATAGCGGAAGAGAGCCTGCGGATTGTGAAGCTGCGCCGGGACCGGGGCGCGGCGTCGAGCCTGGACGTACATCAGGCGGAGCAGCTCCTTTACACGGCAACGGCACAGATCGAGGCGATCGAGAGAAGCATCGCACAGACAGAGAACGCGCTCAGTCTGCTGCTCGGCTCCACGCCCACGGCGCAGCCGCGGGGCCGCAAGCTGAATGAGATTCCGCTGCCGCCGGAAATACCTGCCGGCCTTCCTTCGGCGCTGCTTGAGCGGCGTCCGGACATCCGTCAAGCGGAGCAAAATCTGATTGCGGCGAACGCTCTGATCGGGGCAGCAAAAGCCCTCTATTTCCCGCAGATCTCCCTTACGGGCTTTGCTGGCGGACAGAGCCGTGCTCTTACGGAGATCGCGACGCAACCCGCCCGCTTCTTGACGTTTTCAAGCGGGGCACTGTTACCAATCTTTCGAGCTGGGCAGATTCGCAACCAGGTTCGACTTACGGAAGCGCAGCAACGCGAGCTGCTCCTGAACTACCAGCGCACAATCTACAACGCTCTGCGCGAAGTGTCAGATTCCCTGGTTGGATATCAGCGTACCCGCAGCCAGCGGCAGCAGCAGGAAGAGCTGGTTCGGGCTCTTTCTGAATCGGTACGCCTGTCTACCCTCCGCTATCAGGGCGGCCTCGACAGCTATCTGCAGGTCCTGGACGCCCAGCGAAACTTATTCGCGGGAGAGTTAGTGCTAGCCCAACTGAGCTTGCTCGAACGCCTTTCTGTCGTACAACTTTACCGTGCGCTTGGAGGCGGCTGGCAGTAACTTCCGCGCTAATCGATCAAGCACGGGCGGCGGCACGAACGTCCCGCCCGTGCCTCGGCTTTCTGCACGTGTCAGTTTTGCCGGGGTGACTCGTGACTAGGGACAGTCTGTAACCTTCGCACTAAATATTTACAAAACGCACGCTTCACCTGAGCACGGTGGACGGAACGGAACACGCTCGAACATCGTCTG
>JADGHK010000420.1 GCA_019686145.1 Bryobacteraceae bacterium
CGCGGACGCGAATACTATAACTTTTCCCGCCGGGCCAGTCTGCGCGGGGAAGGATTCAACCGCGAATCCTTCGATGGCAAGCCTGTGATCGGCATCTGCAATTCCTGGAGCGAGTTGAATCATTGCAACCTCCATCTGCGGCAGGTGGCGGAAGCCGTAAAACGAGGAGTCTGGGAGGCTGGAGGCTTTCCCGTCGAGTTCCCGACCATCTCGCTCGGGGAGCAGTTTCTGCGGCCTACCGCAATGCTCTGGCGGAACCTGATGGCGATGGACGTCGAAGAGATGATTCGCGGCAACCCGGTGGATGCCGTGGTTCTGCTCTGCGGCTGCGACAAGACGACGCCGGCGCAGTTGATGGGCGCAGCCAGCGCCGATGTTCCGGCCATCATGGTGCCCGGCGGTCCCTCCCTGAGCGGAAACTACCGGGGCCAGGCCTTCGGTACGGGGACCGATGGCCGCAAGCTCTTTGACGAGTATCGCGCCGGCCGCCTCACGGAAGAGCAGATGCTCGAAATCGAGGGGTGCATGGTTCGCAGCGCCGGACATTGCGCCGTCATGGGCACGGCGTCCACCATGACCAGCATTGCGGAAGCGCTCGGCATGACCCTTTCGGGCGCCGCCAGCATTCCTGCTCCCGACTCCCGGCGAATGGCCATCGCCGAACGAAGCGGGCGCACGGCGGTGGAACTGGCGCTCGCCGGTCTCAAGCCCTCGATGATCATGACTCGGGAGGCATTCGAGAACGCGATTACCGTCAGCATGGCGCTCGGAGGATCCACCAATGCGATCATTCACCTGCTGGCCATCGCGGGCAGACTCGGCATAAGGCTGACGCTCGACGATTTTGACCGCATTTCACGGCGAACCCCGTGGCTTGTCAACGTCCGGCCGTCGGGCGAGTTTCTGATGGAGGATTTCTTTCACGCGGGTGGCCTGCCTGCTTTGATGAAGGAGCTGCTGCCGCTGCTGAACGCCGACTGCCTGACGGTTTCAGGCCGGACGCTGGCCGAAGAGGTCGCGGGAGCCGAATGCTTCCGGCCGGACGTGATTCGTCCGATGTCGCAGCCGTTGCATCCGGAAGGCGGCACGGTCGTGCTGTATGGAAACCTTGCGCCGGACGGCGCGGTGATCAAGCAATCCGCAGCCTCTCCTCACCTTCTGAAACATCGCGGGCGGGCTTACGTCTTTGAGAGCCACGAGCAAATGCTCGAAGAGGTGGACCGTGAGGATCTGCCGGTCGACGAGAACACCGTCTTGATTCTGCGCAACGCGGGGCCCAAAGGCGGTCCTGGCATGCCCGAGTGGGGACACATTCCGATGCCTCGTGTCCTGCTCGACCGCGGGATCAAGGACGTCGTGCGAGTCTCGGATGCACGAATGAGCGGCACGAGCTTTGGCACCGTGGTCCTGCACGTTGCGCCTGAATCGGCAGCCGGCGGACCGCTGGGCGCGGTACGCACCGGCGACGAGATCATCCTCGACGTTCCCAACCGCCGTATTGATGTCGCCCTTACCGAAGACGAGATCGCCCGCCGGCTGAAAGAGTTTACACCCCCTCCGCCTCACTTTGATCGAGGCTATGGGCGGCTCTTTATGGAGCATGTCACGCAAGCGAATCTCGGATGCGACTTCGACTTCCTGATGTGCACCGAGAAACAAATCGTTGCGAAGGGGGCGTGAACACCGCGCAGGAGGTGTCCGAGCGCCGGGCGGTCCTGTCGGAATTGAGGATTTGAGGCGCCGCCCGGTCCTGTTGCGTTCGCCTGGCTCAGGCTGAGGAAGCTCTCGTCATCCTTTGCCGCAGGAGCTCCTGCTCCGCCCGGATCCAGTCCTCCTCGGCTGTGCCTTCTCGACGGCCGCCTTCCAACCAGTATTGGTAAGCGAGGGCCGCGATTTCCTCTCGGTCGGGCGGTTGAATTGCCGGTTCGAATTGCGAGCCCGTAGATGCTGCGGCTTGCGTAGCCGCTGTGCCGGGCAGCATCTCCGTTTTCGGTCGAGCCTGTTGGGCCATATCCTCCTCCTTCCGGAATTCTCAACCATGGATGCTTGGGGGAAACTTACGTGACAGAGGAAAGGCAATTTTCTAAACGCGTGACGCGGTCTGGTATAAACGGATTGTCGGCTGGAAGACATGGCGAACACAGAACACGTAGAACTCTTGTTGCGGGACGTCGATGAATGGAACCGCTGGCGCGAGGAAGACCCGTCCCTTGTCCCGGAGCTTGACGGTGCTGATCTCAGCGGAGCCGACCTGGCGCTCGCCAACCTTACGCACGCATTGCTTCGCGGGGCTAACTTCACTCTGGCGAATTTGAAAGGAGCAGACTTCCGGGGAGCAGATTTACGAGGTGCGAATTTCGTTGGAGCCCGCCTTATCGGAGTGGAGTTTGCCGGAGCGGATTTAAGCGGCGCGGACCTTTCCACTGCGGAGGATCTTACTGTGGAGCAATTAGGAGAAACCTCCGGAGATGAAACCACGAAGCTTCCCGATGGCTGCGACCGCCCGGTTCACTGGTCAAGTTTACATCGTCTACGCTAGGCACGGTTTTTTGATTACAGATGTAGGCGAATCTTTTCTTTGATCTGGCAAGTTACAGGACATTTTGTAACCATCTGTCCGTCCGTTCAGTCATAACGTGTGACACCATGAGTAAGTGGCGCGCGAGATATGACGTTGACGAATCAGATGCAGGCCGAATTGCCTGGCTGCTTCTCGGACTCCTCATTCTCGGCGCCAGCGTAGGCGTTCTATTGAAGGTCTGAGTTCTCCAGGGCCGCTGACTTACGGCTGCTGCAGGGAAAGTCCAAACGTAAACCGGAAGCGGGGGGAGTCTTTGCCGAACCCTTTCCCCGCACCGGAGCAGAGGAACAGGCTGCGGAACAAGGCGACACAGGTCCCGGCCTCAGCGACCCTGGACATGATTCCCCGTTCGTCTGCCTGCGACCAGACGAGGTCTGCGACTACAAGAAACCGCCGCGTCAAACGGATCACGTACCCGCCTGAAAGCGTATAAATATTTCTCCGCTGCTCTTCCCTGGGCTTATCATTACGAAACCATTCGGCGTTGAAAATGAATCGGGGTGCTCTTTCGCTGGCTCCAGCGGAAAGCGCAGCGAGGAACCGCAAGGACGTATCGTAGCCTTCGGACTGGTCGCCGATGGGAAAGCTCACCTTGCCCAGGACCGCAGTCGAAGGAATCAGCCCCTTCTGCTGGTTCAGAGTGCGGAAAAGACCAGCCGTGGTTATCTGGACGGTTCTTTCCGCCGGACCGGTGAGCCGTAGCCACTCCGCCTGAATCTGCCAGTTGCCCCACCCATATTGCAGCTCCGAAGACAAGAGATAACTGTCTTTGTCTCGCTTTTTGTCTCCCTGGTTCACCCGCTTGCGATCGTAGAGGGCGGTACCCTGGAGCGCGAAACGGCGATTGGCGACCGTGTCCGTGATTTGGACGGGGAGTCCTTCTTCGACATTGAATATGCTGATTTGAGCAGATAGCGGGGGCAGAGCAGCCAGCAGGGCCCCCAAGGTTAAGCAACCCCTTGTTAGCAAGCCCGACCCCGGCG
>JADGHK010000421.1 GCA_019686145.1 Bryobacteraceae bacterium
CTTTCCCGTTAGGGTTAGGTATCCGCCTACCTGTTCGCTGGGAGGAGGTCCCATGATCAGGAGTGTTCTCAGCGTGTCCTCCATATCCTCAGCATCCTAACCAGGGCACAATGCCTCCCTGGGGCGTGTTCACACTACGCGCAAGGCCTCGACGATGAGTGCGAATGAGAGAAATCCGAGGAAAATAACGTCGAGTTCATCCAGGCGTTCACGCACTCACATGACTGATTTCGCGCGTCCTTTTCCTTCCCCTAAGGGGGGCGGCCGCGCGTCTCACGAACCAATGGCCGCCTTTGAACCCGCCGGCCTGACGAACTGAAGGATTGCCACCGCTAAAACGTTGCACTATTATCGTTCCTTACATCTAATATCGACAGAACGAGTACGGCACCGAGGGCCGATTCTTACAGGCTGTTTACGGAAGTCCAGGTGTTGAGCACGAGCTGCCTCGATGACATTCGATGATTTCTTCCGGCGCCTCACAGGCTACCGGCCCCATGATTGGCAGGCGCGTCTGGCGGGAGATAGCGTCTGCAGGAATCGACTGATTCGCATCCCCACCGGATTCGGCAAGACTGCGGGAGTTACCAGCGCTTGGCTCTGGAACCGCGTGTGCCAACGAAACGACGATTGGCCGCGCCGGCTCGTCCTTTGCCTGCCGATGCGGACGCTTGTCGAACAGACAGAACACGCGGTCCAGGAGTGGCTCAGCCGTGCGCAACTCAACGTGCAACCACGTGTCCACGTCCTGCTTGGAGGGCTGTCGCTCTCCGATTGGCACCTCGAACCGGAAACGGAAGCTGTCCTGATCGGCACCCAGGACATGCTCCTTTCGCGCGCTCTGAACCGAGGCTACGGCTCCGGTCGCGCCAAATGGCCGATGGAGTACGGCCTGCTGAATGTCGATTGCCTTTGGGTGATGGACGAAATCCAACTCATGGACGTTGGCTTGGTCACAAGCGCGCAGCTCCAGGGGTTTGCCGATAACGATCAAAGCGAGGGCAGGCTGCCGCGGCCGCGCCGGACATGGTGGATGAGTGCGACTCTGCAGCGCGATTGGCTGCGCTACGCACCGGCGTTGAGAAACGTCGCTGAGCTGCCCATAACGGAACTGGAACCGGCAGAGAAAACAGGGAACCTGTGGACGGTGGAGAAATCCATCCGGATCGAGCACGTGCCTGCGGTAGACGATCCCAAGGCGGAACGATGGGCCGAGGTCGTCGCTGGCGCCCACCGTCAAGGGGGCATCACTGTCTGTGTCGCCAATACCGTGAAGAGCGCTGTGGCGCTCTACGCGGCGCTCGAGAAGCTGAAGAAGACCGGCCAGCTTTCCGACGTTGACCTCCGGATCATCCACTCACGTTTCCGCGGCGTGGAGAGGAGACAGCGGGCCGAGGAATTCCTGAGCCGCGAGCACTGCACGGAAGGACAGAACCGAATCATCGTTGCCACCCAGGTGATCGAGGCCGGAGTGGACATCTCCGCCGACGTTCTCGTCACTGAACTCGCCCCATGGGCTTCGCTTGTGCAGCGATGGGGACGCTGCGCACGCTACGGTGGGCAAGGCCACGTCGTGATCGTAGACCGGCGCCACTCTGACGAGAGCGCGCAGAGGATCAAGGCGAAAGATGCCGCAGAGCGGGCGCAGATGCGCGAGAAGAAGGATCGTGAAATTGCGCTGCCATACGAGCTTGCGGAAATTCAGGCTGCTGCCGAGGCGATCACGCAACTGGGCGGCGCGGCGAGCCCATCGGCGATTGACTGTTTCGAGACGAATGAGGAAGAGAAGAAGGAGAGAGGTCTCCTACCCCGGCTGTATCCCTATGAACCTCTCCATGTCCTGAGCCACAGAGAGCTGCTCGACCTCTTCGACACAGGGCCAGACCTTACGGGAGCGGATATCGACATCTCGCGCTTTGTGCGCCAAGGCGACGATCGCGATGTGATGATTTGGTGGTGGCCCATTCCCGAGAATCAATCGCCCCATCCGCGGCTCCGGCCCACCCACGAGGCGCTTTGCCGCGTTCCGGTAGGTGAGGCTCGCAAGTGGCTCTTTCCCGGCGGAGGGCGTTTGGAACAGACACAGGAAGAGGAGACCTCGGATCCGGCCGTTAGAAAAGTCCGGCCGCGCGCCTGGGTCTGGAGTTATATCGACGGCAATTGGCAACGTGTCGAAGATCGCCACGTCTACCCGGGCCAGACCATCCTGGTTGACTCAAGAGCCGGCGGCTATGACGTGAATATCGGTTTTACCGGGAAGGCGGGCGTAGTTCCCGTCGAGGAAGGGCATGCGCGCCCGGTAGCCGACGCGGAAGCTGCCGACAGCGCAGAGGAGCAGGAGGATCTCAGCGAGGGACTCGAAAGCGCCAGTTGGCAGTACAAGACGATTCCAACCCACGCAGCCGAAGTGGCGAATGAGGCACAGAGGATCGCATGTGCTCTCGGTCTGAACGGAACGACGAGCCAGGCAATCAAACTGGCGGCAATCTTCCATGACATCGGCAAGGCTCACCCCGCCTTTGCTGGTGCGATTCGGGATCGAAACGGGATTCCGTCCGAGACGCCGCTGGCGAAAGCTCCGAAGGGGCGATGGCATGACGTGCGCAACATGTACAATCACAGCGAACTGGGGAAGCGTCCCGGATTCCGGCATGAACTGGCCAGCGCTCTGGGGCTTATTGACCTTCTCTGGCGTGCATGCCCAGGTCACGAGGCCATTCAAGGCCGGTACCAGGTCGTTCTGGACGCCACCGTCGGCCGGGAGCTTCCGGACGACGCAGAGCGAATTACGAAGCTCGAGGGAATTCTTGCCGAGTTCGTCGGACTGGATGAGACGGCTGTCAATCTCGTCCTCTATCTGGTAGCCTGCCATCACGGAAAAGTTCGCGCCACCTTGCCCATGAGCCCTCGCGACCAAGGAAACGCTGGCCGAGACGGAAAACTGCCTATTCGAGGGATTCATGACGGTGACGAAATCCCCGCGCTGGTCCTCGCACACCCGGCGGGCCAGGAGTGCCGCATTCCTCGGACGAGGCTCCGCTTGGATCCCGCCCGGCTGGGGCTTTCGAGCCGCTACGGTCCGAGCTGGGTTGAACGTGTGCTAGCCCTGCGCGAGCGCTACGGGAGCTTTCAACTGGCATGGCTTGAGGCGCTGTTGAGGGCGGCGGACGTGCGGGCCTCACAAATCGCGCAGCCGCTGGATCCTCGCCTCCCGGAGGACCGCGTGCAGGTACAAGCCGCGCCGGATACACAAGACCGAGATGCTGATTTTCGACAGTGGCTCGACAGCACGCTCGCTGGCGTGGATCAGGAGGTGACGGCTGCGACCACTCAAAAGCGGCGGGTACGCCGTACAGGCACAGTTTCGAAGCGCTCCCGTCGAGGTGCTTCGTGACAGATCAGGTCCATGTTCATGAGCTGACTGGCATCAAACCCGATACGCTTGCGACGTATCTGGTTGGTCTCGGGATCTTCCGCCTATTGGCGGAGCAGAAGGACAGGAGCGCACGCGGGTTCTGGCGTAACGAGCATTTCGTTTTGGTGACCGAACTCGATTGGGAATC
>JADGHK010000422.1 GCA_019686145.1 Bryobacteraceae bacterium
CCAACCCTTGAGAAGAGGCGGTTGGGATCGATCTTCCCCGATTGATACTTCACATAGCGGCTCTTGTTCGTAACCAGGTGGGCGACGCCGTGCGCGGTTCTCATGTGTTCGTTGAGCACCTGCCGGGCAGTCGATTCGTCGCCGTGGATCAGGAGGTACCGCCTCGCTGAATTTCCCCGTTTGCGGACCCGAAAGCGAATATCGGCGAGCTTGACCGTTCCAATGTTCCAAAAGAAAGGAAACCAGCAGGCGGAGAAGAACAGAAATTCCCGCCGGGTATGAATCGATGCAGTTTCCAATGATCTATTTTATCGCGACCCTCACGGGCGGGCTTGCAACCCCGCCGCTTGTCACCACGAGCTCCGCCATTCCGGGAGGGACGCCCTGCGGCACGCGAAAGTTCACCTGATACACGCCTATGAAATCAGGAGCAAGCCCGGCGAACTGCACTTGGCACGGAACGCCGCCGAGCGTAACGGAGGGTGTTTCGATCGTCTGAGCCAGCGGTTCGCGCGGAGCGGGAGCGCCCGTCGGAGGCTCGTTCGTCACGGGGCCGAGCCCGGTTGCATAGAAAACCACATCCGTGCCGGCGCTCGCCGGGTTCGCCGGTGTAACGAGCGAAAAATCCGAGTTGAACACCAGGATGCCGTCCTGGCCGTTTGCAAAGATGCCCGGCTGAGCCGGTAGTAACGGCACCATCACCGGCGCGCTTTCCGCGCTGCCACGGCGGATCACTACGGGAACCTCTGTCCCGGCTGCCTCGAACGGAACCTGAAAGTTGATTTGCTCCAGCCCGTTCACAAAGGCGGTCGCATAGAGGGGCGCCGGCTGGCCGCCGACGATCACGGACAAGCCTCCGATGGCCGTCGGCAATGGCACCGAGCTCGCGGAATTGATCCCAGGCGACGCAAGCGCGCCCGCCAGATAGACCGTCGCGGCCGACCCCGCCACCAGGCCGGGAACGTTGCTTGCCGCGTTTACAACGGACTGCGGGGTCGCCGCCGGGGGCATGTCGGAGGAGATTCGCAGGATTTGCGGCGTGCTCTGGGATCCAACATAGATCTCGCCGTTTGGGTCCTGGCCGAAGGTTGTCAGCCGCAGCGGTCCCTGCCCAAGGAGCCGGTTGACCCATTGGTCCCCTTCGCGGCGCAGTCCCCAGATCAGGCCGCTGCAATGGTCGCCGTAGAGGTACATGCCTCTTAGACCGGGCGATAGCTGGCCGCGGTAGACGTAGCCTCCGGTGATGGAGCAATTGCCGTTATGGCTGTATTCGAAGACAGGCAGTACGAGCGACGTCTTATCGCACGAGCCTGGGGAGCTGGGGGCAGATGGATTGAAGCACTCTGTGCCCTCCATTATGTTCCAGCCGTAGTTCCGGCCTCCCGCGCTCCCTGCGGGCTGGAAATTGATCTCTTCCAGGCGATTCTGGCCTACGTCGGCGATGTAGAGATCTCCCGTGGCGCGGTCGAACGAAAAGCGCCACGGATTGCGGAGCCCGAAGGCCCAGATTTCCGGGCGAGCTGAGGCGTTGTTGACGAAGGGATTGGTCGGCGGGATGGTCACGTTGTTCAAGTCGGACTCTACGTCGATTCGAAGCAGCTTGCCGAGCAGTGTCGAGAGGCTCTGGCCTGAGTGAAACGGGTCGTTGGCGCCTCCTCCATCCCCGAGCGCGATATATAGAAATCCATCCGGGCCGAACTGCAACTGTCCGCCATTGTGATTGGCGAAGGGCTGCGGCACGGTGAGCAATACTTGCTCCGAGTTGGGATCCGCTACATCAGGGTTGGAGGTCACATGATACCGGGCAATGACCGTCGCTCCATCGCCCGCCCGTGTGTAGTTCACGTAGAAGTATTGCTTTTGAGCGAACCCAGGCGGAAAGGCGAGTCCCAGCAGACCGCGCTCGCCGCCCGAGACGACTCGATTCGAAATCGAGAGAAATGGCACAGGCAGCAAAGACCCATCCCGGACGACGCGAATCACTCCGTCCTGCTGCACCACGAAGAGCCTGTTCGACCCGTCCTCGGGGCTTTGAATGTCGGTAGGATTCGAGATTCCGCTGATTACGGGCGTGAGCTGGAGCAGGGAAGTTTGCGCTGCGACCGGGCAGCCGGCAAGCAACGCCATCAGAACCCGCAAGGTAGAAGACATTGATCTATTCGACCCCCCCTCCATCATCGAACTTCAATCACACGCTACAGCCCTAGACTGTGTTCTTCCGCACTCGGTTGCGTCCAAAGTTTCCCCGGCGACGCGGCTCGACTTATCCCGGCGCGAGCCGGTAGCATAAAAGCGTGACGGCTGAGAGAGTCCGCAGCCTGGCTGCGAAGGCAGGCTTTGAGCTGGCGGGCGTTACGGCAGCCGGACCAGTCCCTGAACATGCGTATTTCCTGAAGTGGGTAGAGCAGGGAATGGCCGGTGAAATGAAGTACCTTACCGACCACCGTGCGGCCCTGCGCTCGGACCCGAGGCGCCTGCTGCCGTCAGCTCGTTCCGTCATCTGTGTCGGCAAAGTATATAACGGCCCGCAGCCTTACTCCACATCGTACACGTCCGAAGAACTGGCCTGGATTTCCCGCTACGCGTGGGGCGAAGACTATCACGACGTCCTGCGCTCGGGTCTTGAGCGTCTGGTTGAGGCGATGCGCCGCGAGTCCGGGCGTGATTTCGAGTGGCGCATCTGTGTCGACACCGCGCCTGTGCTTGAGCGGGCTCTCGCGCGGCGCGCCGGACTCGGGTGGATCGGCAAGAATACCTGCCTGATTAACCAGAAGGCCGGCTCGTGGTTCTTTCTGGGCGAACTGCTGGTGTCGCTCGACCTTGAGCCGGACGCTCCGCCGCCCGATCGTTGCGGAACTTGCACGCGCTGCATCGACGCCTGTCCGACTTCGGCGATCGTGCCCGCGGAGACGCCTGACGGTCCCGCCTGGGCCCTGGATTCCAGGCTTTGCATCTCCTACCTGACAATCGAGCTGCGCAGCGCGATACCGGCGGAGCTGCGCGACCGCGTCGGGAACCACGTCTTTGGATGCGATATCTGCCAGGAAGTCTGTCCCTGGAATCGCCGCGCGGCCATCACATCCGATCCCGCCTTTGCTCCGGAGACGGTCGCGCCGCCCCTCGCTCGCCTGGCCGCGATTTCCGAGGAGGAGTTCCGCCGTATGTTCCGGAGAACGCCTGTCTGGAGAGCAAAGTATCGCGGCTTCCTGCGGAATGTGGCGGTCGCAATGGGAAATTCGGGGGACCCGGCGATGTTGGAACCGCTGCGGAAACTTGCTGCGCACAATGATGAATTAGTGGCGGCTCATGCCAGGTGGGCGATCCGCCGGATCCAGAGCCGCGCTGCCGGACAGCCACTACAATAGAATTGATGCGAGCGTTCTTTGCATTTTTGCTTCTGACCGCGCCTTTGACCGCGGCGGAGGACCCGAGAATCGCCAAGGGCTTTGACCATTTCTACAACCTCGAGTACGACGAGGCGATTGCAGAATTCAGCAAGGCTCTGGCCGACGATCCGAAGGACGCGAACAGACACAATCATCTTGCTCAAGCCAT
>JADGHK010000423.1 GCA_019686145.1 Bryobacteraceae bacterium
GTATTTGCCGGATGCATGCGGTAGTTGATGCCTTTGGGATCATAGGCTTCACTTGCCGTCACGCTCGTTTCCAGGTTGACGATCCGCGCATCCGGCTGCACCCGTTGCAGTTCCTCGCTACAATCTCCCCATACATAATCGAAGCCAACGGGAGCGGGAATCGGCCCTTTTGCCGATTCCGCCAAGGCGACATAGTCGGTGGCTGACTTTACATAAGTCTCGTGAAGTTGAGGAGGAGATGGATGCGGGAGAATCTGATCGATGCCCCGTCCCGTCATGACATCGCCGCAGAGGAAAAGGGTAATCGATCGGACGAGTGAGGAATTTGCGGATCCGTCCGCGGGACTCATTCATCCTCCAATCAGAACACCCAAACGGACAGCACTCATTCTGACGACGAAAGGAGAACTCACCGCAAATGAGCAACGCGTCCCGCCGCCAGGCTGGAGCCCTACTGATCATTCTTCCGACCGTCGTGTACGGCGGCGTCAGCATTCTAAGCCTACTCATTCATGACCCGGCATATATGAAAAATCCGCTTCGACAAGACCTGTGGCGCGCCGGGCACGCCCATGCGGGCGTCCTGCTGGTTCTGTCGCTCGTAGCGCTGCGATACGTCGATGAAGCCAGCCTCTCAGACTTCTGGCGCAGCTTCTGCCGCTTCGCTATCCCGTCCTCGGCGATTTTCCTGCCTGCGGCGTTTTTCTTCTCTGTACTTTCACCTGATGCAACAGAGCCGAACGGGCTGATCAGCCTGGCCTATGTAGGAGCAATCGTATTGGCGGCAGGGCTCCTCACCCTCGGAATAGGACTGGTCCGCGCCAAGCATTAGGCGAAGAGGTCGAGAACCGCTTTGCCCTTTCCGTCCGCCGTCACGTAGACAGGCCTCTTTTCTACGACGTAAGCGAGATTGGCGGGAATACCCATAGCCCGGTAGAGCGTCGCGTGGAGATCCTCGATCGTTACGGGGTTCTCCACGATGGAGCAAGGACGCTCGTCCGCGGTCTTCCCGTAGAGGTACCCCTTCTTGAAACCGCCGCCAAAGAGAAGAACGCTGCCTGCTTCCGTAAAATGGCGGTGCATGCCGTAGTGCTTGATGTCCTCCATACGATCGGGCACGACCACCTGATCCTTGACGGTCTTATCAGGCTTGCCTTCCGTGATCATGTCACGGCCGAACTCGCTCGCAACAACCACCAGCGTCCGATCCAGGAGTCCCCGTTCTTCCAGATCGAGGATGAGCTGCGCGATGGGAGCATCAATCTGACGCTTCATCTCCGCTGCCCGAACGTGGCCATTCTCGTGCGTGTCCCAGTACCGGAAGGGAATGTATTCCGTCGTGACCTCGATGAAGCGCGCCCCGGCCTCGGTCAGCCGGCGGGCGAGCAGGCAGCCGAGTCCGAACCGTCCCGTGTTGTAAATGTCGTAAATTTCCTTCGGCTCCAGCGAAAGATCGAAGGCCTTGGCAGCCGGAGAAAGCAGCAGCCGGTGTGCGTTCTCAATCGAGCGCAGCATCGACTCCTGCTGGTAATCCGAGCCATACTTCATCACCGGGTTATTCGCCATCAAATCCTTGAACAGCTGACGGCGGCGCCGGAAGCGTTGCGGCGAGATGTGCTCAGGCGGCTGGACCCGCGAGGCAGCATCGGCCGGGTCCGGAATGAAGAACGGCCCGTACTCGGTGCCGAGAAACCCGGCCGTGTGGAACGCCTTGACGGCATCACTTTCCGCGCCAATGTCCAGATTCTGTCCAATGTCGATAAACGCCGGAACGTCCGGATTCCGAGGCCCGAGCGTTCGGGCGATGACGGCGCCCATGTGCGGCACAGCCACGGACTGCGGAGGCGCGTAGCCCGTGTGCCAGTGGTACTGATGGCGCGAATGGAGGATATGACCGAGATCTCCCACGCGGTGCGACCGGATCAAGGTGGCGCGGTCCATCACAGCCGCAATCTTTTCGAGCCCCTTGGAGATCTTGATGTTGTCGACCGCGGTGTCGATTGACGGAAAGGTGCTGAGGACCCGTTTCGATTCCAGCCCTGGCTCGAAGGGCGTGTAGCGTTTTGGATCGAAGGTTTCCGTTTGCGCCATGCCACCGGCCATCCACAGAAGGATCATCGTGTCAGCCCGCGGCGTGATCTTCTCCGTCTCAGCGGCCAGTACCTTCGGCTCTCCGGCGGTTAGCGCAGCCAGCGTTGCGCCCGCGGAAGCACGTAGAAAATGTCGGCGGCTGGTGCACCGGTCGAGTTCGCGGATCGGATCTTCCATAGCAGCCTCTTTCTATGAAATATATTGGAACTCCGGAGACAACAGAATGCTCCAGAGCAGATCCTCCAGCCCGGACGCCTGAACCTTACCCGGACTCTTCGGATCGATGATATATCGGAGTGCGATTCGGCGCTCGGCGGGTGTGGGAGTGCGGCCCAGGAGGTGCAGGAATACCCTCGAAACCAGCGAAGCCGGAGTCGCCCGAACATCGGCAACGGGAACCGGCGGCGGACCGGCTACGCGCAGAAGCTGCTCGGGGTCCGGCTTCGAAGGGAAGATAAAGAAGCGGATCTTCGCGTTGACGTCGCTTTTCAGGCTGCTCTCGTCGACGCCCGCCACAGCTCGGAACCGTGTGAATCCTTTGCCCTTGATATCGAAAACGATTTCGGACGGGATCGGTGCAAGCAGGGCCTCGCGGGCGACGTCGTTCCGCATCTGGATTTCACCCGTACGAACGGACGGCTGAGCGGGCAGATCCACGAGCCTGACCCTGCCGCCCGGTCCTTCAAGGACCGCATCCATCCAGCCTGCCTTCACGAGGTCGGCGTTGTACGAATCGTGATCCACCACCTTCAACCAAAGCTGGTCCACATTGGTGATGTCGATATCCACGTACGCTTTTCCGGCTCCGACCACGCCGCTGTCAAACAGGCTCTGCGGAGGCTCCGGCAGCTGGCCCGACATCCGTAGCGCGCCCCGGCGTAGCAGCCGGGCCAGTTCCCGGCCGTTCACCAGTTCCAGCATCTGAAGCGTTGTGGGGTCATTCAGACGCTCGGTCACTGCCATGTCCCGCGCAGGCCGCCCCAACGCCCTTGTCAGAGACGTCGTCTTGAATCTCCAGTCGCGGCTGTAGAAGCCCGGAACAGGCTTTGTACTACCCCGTACACGCCACTCGCCGGTAACCGAAGAGATGGCGTCAACAAACTGCTCGGCCGTCAGCCGGCGATAGCTTGGACCGCGGAAGACGTACTTCTTTTCGTGTGTAGCTTTGGATCGCACGGCAGGGAGCTGGTAAGCGCGGGATGTCATGATCCGCCGCAGCAGAAAGTCGATGTCATACTTGTTTTCGGCGAACTCCCACGCCAGCCAGTCGAGCAGGTCCGGGTCCCACGGCTCGGCGTCCATGTCGTCGACGGGCTCCACGAGACCTCGCCCCATCAGCTTCTGCCAGATTCGGTTTACAAACGTTCGCGCAAAGCGGCCGTTCTCACGCTTCGTGAAAAGTTCCGCCACTGCTGCCCGCCGCGCAGCAAGGCTCGTGTCCAACTGCTTC
>JADGHK010000424.1 GCA_019686145.1 Bryobacteraceae bacterium
GCTCCGACCGACAACGTCAGCGAGCTTACGGCGCGTACGAACGACGAGGGCTGGCCAAGCGTCTTCGAGGCATGGCTTCGGGTCAGCAGACTGCAGTCCTCCGACATGGTCTTCGTCCTCTCGGTTGGAGGCGGAAGCCTTGAAAAGAATGTCAGTCCCAATCTGGTCGCGGCGCTTTGCTATGCAAAGGAACTGGGTGCGCGGATCGGCGGCGTTGTCGGCCGTGATGGAGGCTACACAGCCACCGTCGCTCACGCATGGGTGCTGATTCCTACCATCAATGCGGAGCGCGTCACGCCGCACGCCGAGGCTTTGCAGGCAGTGGTCTGCCATCTGCTGGTTTCTCATCCAAGCCTGCAAAAGGCTGCCACAAAGTGGGAGTCGGTGCGGTGAACCGCGCGGTCTTCCTCGATCGCGACGGCGTACTGAATCAAACAATCCTGAAGGACGGCAAACCGTACCCGCCGCAGACCGCGTCCGAAGTAAGAATTGTGGAGGGAGCGGCGCAAGCCCTCTCACAATTGAAGAAGGCGGGATTTCTGCTCATCTGCGTCACGAATCAACCCGACGTCGCCCGCGGACAGCAGAGCAAAGCGAACGTCGAGCGGATTCACGCGGCGCTGCTGCAGACGCTGCCCCTCGACGCTCTCTACTGCTGCTGCCACGATGACGGCGACGAGTGTGAGTGCCGCAAGCCAAAGCCCGGGATGCTGCTTGCCGCAGCGCGAGACTACTCCATCGACCTTGCGGAAAGCTTCTTAGTTGGCGACCGTTGGCGGGATATTGACGCGAGCCGAAACGCTGGTTGCAGGTCTGTGCTAATCGATCATCACTATCAGGAGAAAGCACCAGCGGCGCCGCCTGACGCCCGCGTCGCCTCGCTCCAGGAGGCCGTTGATTGGATCCTTGGTCAGGCGCGTTCCAGGTAGGTGCCTTCCGCCGTATTGACGCGAATTTTCTCGCCCACGTTAATGAAGGACGGTACTTGTACAACGAGGCCGGTTTCGAGCTTTGCCGGTTTGCCGACATTTGATACGGTCGCACCTTTGAGGCCCGGCTCGGTCTCCACGACCGTCAGGTCCACGGTTGGCGGCAGTTCGACGCTGATCGGCTTGCCTTCGTAAAACTCGACGGTTACGCGCAACTGAGGAATGAGATAATTCACCGCGTCTCCGAGGATGTCCTTGGTGAAGTGCATCTGCTCGTAGTTTTCTGAGTTCATGAAGTAGTAGTACTCTCCATCATCGTAGAGGTACTCCATTTCATGCTCTTCGAGCACTGCCTTCTCCACCCGATCTTCCGAAGCAAAGCGATGCTCGATCATGGCGCCGCTGCGCAGATTGCGCATCTTCGCCTGAACGAACCCTCGCAAATTACCGGGAGTCCTGTGCTCCGTCTTGAAGATCGAATACAGCTCGTTGTTGAACTTGATTACCATCCCCGGGCGCAATTGAGTAGCTGAAATCATTCGCTAGGCAACTCCATCATTGGTTTGACAATACCGGAATTATAAGTTTAGCAGTTTGGTTCTTCTCTTGGCGTTCATACGGACGAGGGATGATGGTGGATGAGGGATGGCGGCGAAAGACCAGACGCGAGGGCTGCACGATCGAGCTGTGATGGAACGCATTCATCGGTAGTTCATTGTGAATTCATTGTGAATTCAAAAAGTCACGAAACGTCGGCTGGCGCTTCCAGGCGGCTACGGGCGCAGCCCTGCCAGCCTAAACCTCGTGGTCTCAACGATTTTGAGAATCCGTGAAACCCGGGCGCGGTTGCAGCCGACCCCCGATATCACGTATGATGGGGGTTTTCCCATATGGTTCCTGATTGCATACCGGAGGGTCTCACTTTTGACGACGTGATTCTCGTTCCGGCGCGGAGCTCGGTCGTACCGTCCGAGGTCGACACGCGAACCTGGTTCACCCGGGACATCGCCTTAAACATCCCCATCGTCAGCGCGGCGATGGATACGGTTACCGAATCGCACCTGGCAATTGCGCTTGCGCAACAGGGCGGCATTGGCATTATCCACCGCAACATGTCGATTGAGCGGCAGGCGGAAGAGGTGGACCGGGTAAAGCGGAGCGAAAGCGGCATGATCGTCGACCCGGTGACGATCGAACCCACGCAGAAAATTTCCGACGCTCTCGAGGTCATGAAGCGGTACCGTATTTCGGGCGTGCCCGTCACCCGGAACGGCAAGCTGGTCGGTATTCTGACCAACCGCGACCTTCGCTTTGAGAGCCGCTACGACCTGCCCGTTGAAAAGGTGATGACGAAGGAGAATCTGATCACCGTTCCAGTGGGCACAACGCTCGAGGAAGCGGAGAAGATTCTTCACAAGCACCGCATCGAGAAGCTGCTCGTCGTGGATGACGAGTACAACCTCAAAGGCCTGATCACCGTCAAGGACATCCAGAAAAAGCTGAAATATCCGAACGCAGCCAAGGATTCGCAGGGACGGCTGCGCGTAGGAGCGGCGCTGGGCGCCACCGGGGACTTTCTGGAGCGTGCCCAGGAGCTGGTGCGTAAGAAGGTGGATGTCCTCGTAATCGACACCGCGCACGGTCACAGCACGAAGGTGATGGACGCGATCGTCGCGCTGAAGCGCGCGCTGCCCGACGTGAACCTCGTGGCTGGAAACGTCGCGACGTACGAAGGCGCCAGGGATCTGGTGGCGCTTGGCGTGGACGGTGTCAAGGTGGGTATCGGACCGGGCTCGATCTGCACAACGCGCGTCGTATCGGGCGCCGGGGTACCTCAGATCACGGCGATTGCAGAGTGCGCCAAAGCCACCCGGGGCACGGGCGTGCCGCTGATTTCGGACGGCGGCATCAAGTTCTCGGGCGATATTACGAAAGCCATCGCAGCCGGCGCCGATACCGTCATGATCGGCAGCCTGCTCGCCGGGACCGAAGAGAGCCCGGGCGAAACCATTCTGTATCAGGGACGCACCTTCAAGAGCTATCGCGGCATGGGCTCTCTGGGAGCCATGAGCCAGGGCAGCGCGGACCGCTATTCCCAGGAGGCGGGCGGCAAGATGGTGCCCGAAGGCATCGAAGGCAGAGTTCCCTACAAGGGAATGCTGGCGGATCTGGTCTATCAGCTCGTGGGAGGCCTGAAGTCGGGGATGGGCTACTGCGGTACGGCGACGATTGCGGAATTGCAGGAACGCGCCCGTTTCCTTCGTGTCAGCATGGCGGGTCTGCGAGAGAGCCACGTCCACGACGTCATCATCACCAAGGAAGCGCCCAACTACCGCCTGGAGCAGGGCTGAGGCTTATCGTCCTATTCGTCCTTGCAGCTCGTTCTAGTTGGGATTCAATCAGTCTCTATTTTGTCATTGTCGTCTTGACAAGCTGCAGTTCCAAGCTGTAACAACAATTCTACAGTTCTTAATTCCGGCCACGTATCGCACGGGCGCTTATGTCCAGAACAGGCAGATGGCTTTGCAGTGCCGCGTGAGGCGACCGAGACTGGAGACTGCAGTGAGCACCAACGACACAATCATCCTCGACAAGATACTCGAGCAGAAG
>JADGHK010000425.1 GCA_019686145.1 Bryobacteraceae bacterium
TAATCCCCTCACCGCGCGTGTTACAGTGAATCGCGCATGGCAGGAGTTTTTTGGCAAGGGATTGGTGCGAACCTCCGAGGATTTTGGCACGCAGGGGGAGCGGCCCTCGCACCCCGAACTGCTGGACTGGCTAACAGCCGAGTTCATGGAGCGAGGATGGAGTCTTAAGCAGCTGCACCGTTTGATCGTTACTTCGGCAACGTACCGGCAGTCCTCTGCAATCCGAAAGGATCTGCTGGAACGGGACCCGGATAATACGCTTCTTGCCCGTCAATCGCGTCTGCGGCTGCAGGCGGAACTGATCCGCGACTCCGCGCTTTTCGTGTCAGGACTGCTGAATACCGAAATCGGCGGCCGTAGTGTCCGGCCTCCGCTTCCTCCCGGGGTGGCCGAGCTTGGTTATGCAAACAGCGTGAAGTGGGAAGAAAGCCAGGGCCCGGCACGCTATCGCCGCGGGCTGTATATTCACTTCCAGCGCACGACTCCGTATCCGCAGCTCATCAGTTTCGATGCTCCGGATTCGAATGTTGCCTGCAGCCGGCGGTCACGATCCAACACGCCTCTCCAGTCGTTGAATCTGCTCAATGATCCCGTCTTCTTCGAGGCTGCTCAGGCTTTCGCATTGCGCATTCTCAATACAGCCGGCGAAGGCTTCGCAAACCGTATTCGCTACGCCTTTGAAACGGCTCTGGGACGGCCCCCCTCACCAACTGAGGCGGAACGGCTGGGCAAGTACCTGGATCAGCAGCTTTCCATCCTGCGAGCAGATCCGAAGCAGGTCGCTGCTTTGATGCCTGTTCCTCCGGAAAGCATAGCCCCGGAGGAGGCGGCCGCATGGGTGGGGATCAGCCGGGTGTTGTTGAACACCGACGAGTTCATTACGAGGGAATAGGTCATGGATCTGAAGGAGTTTCAGCGTCTCCAAACGCGGAGGCATTTCTTCACGCATTGCGCCGGCGGCTTGGGGATCATTGCCCTCGCCCATCTCATGGGCATTGAAGGGCGCACGGCCGAGGTCTCCGGCGTTGCCAGCCCGCTGGCTCCGAAGAAACCTCACTTCCCCGGCAAGGCAAAGAACGTCATCTTCATGTTCATGGAGGGCGGTCCGAGCCAGATGGATCTTTTCGATCCAAAGCCCGGACTGGAGAAGTGGAGCGGCAAACCTTTGCCCGAGTCGATGACCAAGGACCTGAAACTGGCCTTCATCAAGAAGGACGCAAAGGTCCTCGCAAGCCCTCGAGTCTTCAAGCCGTACGGGCAGTCCGGCATCGAGTTCTCGGACTATATCCCGCACATCGCCTCCTGCGCCGATGATATTTGCCTGGTGCGCTCCATGTACACCGAGGCCTTTAATCACCATCCGGGCCAGTTGCTCTTGATGACCGGAAGCACTCAGTTTGGCCGGCCGACGATCGGAGCGTGGGTAACCTATGGCTTGGGCAGCGAGAGTCAGAATTTGCCCGGATTTGTTGTGCTCGCCTCCGGCGTTGGAACGAGCGGCGGAGCCAGCAACTTCTCGAGCGGATTCCTGCCGTCCACCTACCAGGGGACGCTATTCCGAAGCTCCGGCGACCCGATCCTTTATCTGTCCAACCCCGAAGGCGTCAGCATGGAAACGCAGCGAGCCGAGCTCGATGCGCTCCGGGATCTGAATCAGGAACACCTGACGCGGACCGGCGACCTCGAGATTGCGTCGCGCATCGCCAACTACGAACTTGCGTTCCGGATGCAGATGTCGGCTCCCGAACTGCTCGACTTCTCCAAGGAATCGCCGGAAACGCTCGAACTGTATGGCATCAACAACGAGGCGACAAAGCAGTTCGGTACGAACTGTCTGCTCGCCCGCCGGATGGTCGAGCGCGGCGTCCGGTTTATCCTGATGATGCACGCCTCCTGGGATCAGCACACGAACCTCAACAAGAGCCTCAAAAAGAACTGCGATGCGACCGATCAACCCGCGGCGGCTTTGATCAAGGATCTGAAGAGGCGCGGTCTGCTCGATTCGACGCTGATCGTCTGGGGCGGGGAGTTCGGCCGCACTCCGATGGTGGAGATCCGCGACACCAGCAGCGCTGAGAATGCAGGGCGTGACCATCATCCGCTCGCCTACTCCATGTGGCTTGCCGGAGGCGGCATCAAAGGCGGACAGGTGATCGGCGCCACCGACGACCTCGGGTTTCACATTACGGAAGACAAGGTCCATGTGCACGACCTGCAGGCGACCATCCTGCACTGTCTGGGCTTCGATCACACAAAGCTCACCTATCGCCACATGGGGCGCGACTTCCGCCTGACGGACGTCGCCGGCAATGTCGTAAAGAAGATGCTCGCTTAGAGTGCGTATCTGGAGGATATTTTGAATCGACGCGAATTTATTACGGGCGCCTCTATGGCAGCTCCTCTTTTTGTGCCCCGCTCGGCCTGGGGAGCCAACGACCGGCTGACGTTCGGCGCAATCGGCGTGGGAAATCGCGGCCGGTGGCTGAAGAACACATTTCAAAAGCTGGGCGCACAGTGCGTTGCCCTGTGCGACGTGTATCAGCCCTATCTCGAAACGGCCAAAAGCACGTCTCCCGATGCGCGGACCTACGAGGATTATCGGGAAATGCTTGCAGCGAAGGGCATGGATTTTGTGATGATCGCGACGCCCGATCATCATCACTGTCCGATGCTGCGCGATGCGCTCAACAGCGGTCTTGACGTGTATCTCGAAAAGCCGCTGTCGCTGACGCTCGAAGAGAGCGTTCTGATGGTGGAGGCCGGCCGGAAGTCCAAGCAGATCGTTCAGGTCGGAATGCAGCGGCGCAGCATGAGCTTTATTCGCAATGCGCGTGAGTTCATTCGCGAAGGCGGCCTGGGGCGGATCAGCATGGTGGAGGCCTTCTGGAACTGGCATTTCCAGCTCCCGCTCGATGACAGCCCGCTTCCCGGAAAGCTGAACTGGGATTTGTTCCTCGGCTCTGCTCCGAAACGTCCATTAGAGCCCAAGCGGTTCCGGTGGTGGCGCGGGTTCTGGGACTACTCCGGCGGCAATATGACGGACCAGGGGACGCACCTGATGGACGTCGTGCAGTGGATGACGGATAGCGGTCCGCCTCTGTCGGCGACGTGCCAGGGGATGGTGGTCGAAGCCAACGGGGCGGAAGTTCCCAATGTCTTCTCCGCTGCCTTCGAGTACCCGAATTTCATCGCCACATGGACTCTCAACTACCGGTCCGCCTACGAGCATGACTGGTGGATCACCTTCCGCGGAGAGAAGGGGACCATGGTTATGAACCGGCGCGGTTACCGGCTGTACGAAAATCCGGGTGCGAGCCCCACTCCATGGTCGCAGAATGTCAAGGAAGCTCCTGTGCGGGAAGTTCCGGACAAGGACGGTCCGGAGCCGCACCTGCAAAACTTCCTCGATTGCGTGAAGTCGCGACAGACCCCGAATTGCACGCTGGCAATCGCCGCGCAGGCCGTCGCCGGACCTCATATGGCCAACCTCGCCTACCGCCAGGGACGCAAGGTGCGCGCACAGGATCTTGGGAGGAT
>JADGHK010000426.1 GCA_019686145.1 Bryobacteraceae bacterium
CGGCTCGTGAATCGCTGTCTGATCGGGCGCATTCGGGGCCAGCGCCTCATCCAGATCCATCCCAGCGCAGAAAATTGGACCAGCAGCGTCCAGCAGAATGCACCCAATTTGGGGATCCCGCTCGGCCTCCTCGATCCGGGCCACCAGATCCCGGCAAAGATCCGCGCTCAGAGCATTGCGCTTATCCGGGCGGTTGAGAGTCAGCCTGAGGACGCGATCCTCCCGGTTCACCAACAGACTGCTCATGCGCTCCTCGCCAGCTCATGCTCGTCGATTTCGATCTCCATCCGCAGCAAGGCTGCGCCGAGCGTTTTTCCTTGCGCGTCCAGTCGGAGCGACAGGGTCCCGCCTCCGCCAAGAGCTTCGTAGAGGAGAAAGTTCAGAGCTCCTAAGTTAGGCAGTTCGTAGCGGACCACTTCTCCCTTTACCAGGTCGCCGAAGAACTGTTTCACCCGTTCTGCGGTCACTTCGCGCACCAGGGTAGGGTAGTGGAACCTTTTGTAGGCGATGACACCAATATTTGCAGTGTCGCCCTTGTCGCCGGATCTGGCGTGCGCAATCTCTCCTAGCCGGATCTTCACTCGATAACCTCCACACGCGTCTGCACTTCGTGCCTCGGAACCAACGCTGGCCAAAAGGCGATCACCTCGCGCACCGGCGGTCTGCCCTCACCATAGCCTGTAGCCGTAGGCGGACCGCTGAGCACGAGCGGGACGAGCTCCCGGGTAAAGCGTTCGACGGCCTTTCGATCCCGGCCCCGCACTCCGATTCTCAATTGCACTTCGGGCGGATCCTCCACCGGAGCTGCCGCGGGCCCGTGGCAGGCGTTGACTCCGAGGAACTCTGTGTGGATCTCATCAAATGTGAGGCCCAACTGCTCGAGCCTCTCGCGCACAATCCGATCCGCCGCCTTCGCTTTCGCCAGTGCGTCGGGCCAGCTATATACCAGCGTTCCGATCGCCTTCCATCCCCAGGAGTAGCTGATGGAAACTTTTAACGTATCCGTGGGAGGCCCGCCCCGGATTCCCGAGAGGCGAACGCGGTCCGGTCCGACGTCCTCGAGCTGAATGGAGGTGAAGTCGGCGGAGCAGTCAGCCGTAAGATATCGCTTCGGATCCCCGATTTCGTAGAGCAGCTGTTCCTTCACGATGTCGCTGTTGATGCGTCCTCCAGTGCCTCGATGTTTGGTAATGAAGAACGTGCCGTCGGGCTCGGCATCGATGATGGGATAACCGATGTTGGCCATATCCGGGATTGTCTGCCAGTCCACCTGGCAGTTGCCTCCGGTGCATTGCGCTCCACACTCTACGATGTGGCCGGCGATCGTGCCTGCTGCGAGCTTATCGAATTCGTCCGCCTTCCACCCGAAGCGATGAATCATCGGCGCGAGCGCAAGCGCTGAATCCGTCACGCGACCGGTCACGATGACATTGGCCCCCGTCGCCAGCGCATCGACCATCGGGAAGGCGCCGATGTACGCGTTGGCGCTCGAAATCTTCCCAAGGATCGTCTCCAGGGGCTTGCCCGTATCGAGATTCCTGAGGTCGTAGCCTTTGGCAAGCAGTTCGTCGATCCGGCCGTAGATATCATCGCCGAGCACCACGGCCACTTTGAGCTGCGGCGCCAGCCGCTTCACCTCTCTCGCGCAAGCAATCGGGTTGACTCCGCCAGCATTGGCAATGACGGTGATGTTCCGCTCCAGGAGTGTTGCCGCAATCCGTCCGATCAGGGGAGGGAAGTCACGGGCATAGCCCAGGTTCGGGTCATCCTGCTTCTGCTTTTGCAGGATCGACATTGTGACCTCGGCCAGATAATCCAGAATCAAGTAGTCGATCGGCCCCTGTTCAACGAGCCGTACGGGCGCTTCGAGCCAGTCACCCCAGAAGCCTTGCCCGCTTGCGATACGAATCATAGAGTCTCCAGAATGAGATGCTCCTGGTGCCGCGTGTACGTAGTAGCCTCGACTGCAAACGTGAGGACACGACGCGTTTCCAGCGGATCCAGAAGAGCGTCCACATGACCGCGCGCCGCCGCATACTTCGCATCAAGCCAGCGCTCATAGTCGGCCTGCGTCTTTTCAATCCGGCGCTGGAGTTCCTCGGGCACGGGCTGGCCGCTGCTTTTGTACTTATCCAGCTCCGGTCCGTATATAGCCTGAACCGCGGAGTCGCCTTCCATGACGCCGATTCGCGCCGTCGGCCATCCGAAGGTGAAGTGTGGATCGAAACCCTGGCCGGCCATCGCATAGTATCCGGCGCCGCTCGCATGGTTCACGGTAAGAACAATCTTCGGCACCGTCGCGCAGGCCATCGTTTCGACCATCTCCGCTCCCGCCCGGATAATTCCCTCGGTCTCCGCCTCCACGCCGACCATGAACCCGGATACGTCCTGCAAGTAAATGATCGGCAGCCCTTGGCGTTCGGCTACCTCGACGAAGTACGCAACCTTGCGAGCTGACTCCGTATAAACGATCCCGCCCACACGAGGGCTCCCGGCCGATTTGAGAAACCCCCGCCGGTTGGCGATGATCGCTACCGGGTGGCCGGACAGCCTAGCTGTTGCGCACAGCAGTTCCGGCGCGTGCTCAGGCTGAAACTCGAGAAACTCGCCCTCATCGAACAGCCGGTCGATGATTTCTTGCATGTCGTAGGGTAGGCGGTGATCGGCGGGCAAGATCTCATACAGCCCTTCGGCGGGCTTCGCAGGAGGCTTGCCCTTCGGGCGCTCCGGTGGCGGCGGCAGCTCTCGCGCCTTCTGGCGCATCAACCGGAGGCATTCCGAGTCGTCCTTCGCCCGGTAGTGGGCGACGCCGCTTGTCGATGTGTGCATCCTGGCGCCGCCAAGCGACTCGGCGTCCACCACCTGGCCCGTCGCCCCCTTAACCAGATTCGGCCCGCCGAGTCCCATGAAGCTCGTGCCCTCCACCATGAAGATCACGTCGCTCAAGGCGGGGAGGTAAGCGCCTCCGGCGATGCACGGGCCCATCACGGCGGCAAACTGAGGAACGCGGAGCCGGCGCCGCATCAAGGAGTTGTAGTAGAAGATGCGGCCTGCGCCGTACTGGCCGGGAAAGATTCCATCTTGCAGCGGAAGATTCACCCCAGCGGAGTCGACAAGGTAGAAGATTGGGATGCGGTTCCGCATCGCGATCTCTTGCGCCCGCAGAATCTTCTTGATCGTTTCCGGCCACCAGGCCCCCGCCTTGACCGTTGCGTCATTCGCTACGATCACCGCCGGGCGTCCTTCGATCCGCGCAAGCCCTGTTATGACACCAGCAGCGGGAGCCTGCCCGTCGTATTGATCGTAGGCCACGAGCAGGCCAATTTCGAGAAACATTGTGCCGGGGTCGATGAGCTGAGCGATCCGCTCGCGAGCGGTGAGCTTTCCGTCGCGATGCTGCTTTTCAATCCTGGCGGTTCCGCCGCCCTGGCGCAGCCGGTCCTGGAGGTCTTGCAGCCGTTCGACCAGCCGCCTCATGTGTTCGGTTGCCGCTTCGGTCATTCAGTTCGCCGAATGT